>DATDTU010000023.1:0-13914 GCA_035290705.1 Patescibacteria group bacterium | reverse complement strand
GCTTCGACGTCTCGCGGGGGGTGGACTTCCGCACCTACGCCAAGCACCGCGTCTACGGCGCCATGCTCGACGAGCTGCGGCGCCTCGACATCGTGTCGCGCTATCGGCGCCGGCAGATCCGCGAGGGCACCGTTCCCCAGGGCGCGTTGCCCACGCCCCGGCTGGTGGACCTCTCCGCCGCGGCCAGCGTCGCCGACCCGTCGCCGAACGTCGAGGACGAGCTGGATCACCGCCGGGCGTTGCAGCGCATGCGCCAGGCGTTCGCACGGCTCCCGGAGCGGGATCAGCTCGTGGTTCGCCTGCGGTGCATGGAGCAGCGGTCGCTGAAGGCAATCGGCGATCACTTCGGCATTAGCGAGGTACGGGCGTGCCAGCTGGTGGGCGCCGCCGTCCGCCAGCTGCGTGAGTCCATGAGCGACATCGTCCCCGAGGACGCTCCCCCGCCCCATCCGTCCTGCAATCGGCAGTTGTGGAAATAACGTTCAGCAGGTTTCGTGGTGGGAAGGCGGTCTGTACATTCAAGGCCGCCGCTCTACCATTATGGTTATAAGCTTTATAGCTATAATGGTGGCGGCCTTCATACGTAATAAGACTCGACTGTATGGTTGAGTTTTATTGTTTTTATATACTTGTGGACAGCTTGGGCGTGTGTTAGAGTGGGAAATATGGAAGGAACAGAACTGATACACATATTGCAAAAATTACCTGATGTGCCCGGGATTTATTTGTTTTTTACTTCCGAGCCCGAGCTCATCTATGTGGGCAAGGCGACTTCGCTGCGGAATAGGGTAGGTAGTTATTTTAAAGGCCAGCGGAATTTTCGTCCGATTGAGGAGATGATTCACGAGGTTAAAGATATCAAGTGGAAGGAAACTGATTCGGCGCTTGAGGCGATTATTTGGGAATCCATTTACATCAAAAAATTTCAGCCGAAGTATAATGTTATTGGCAAGGATAATAAGAGTTGGAATTATATTGTTATTACGAATGATGTCTACCCGCGGGTTTTTCTCATGCGGCAGCACGAATATGATCATTATGTGCGAAATGCGAAAACTGCGAAAGATGCGAAAATATTTGCCCATACATTTGGTCCGTATCCCGGATTGAATGGGAGAGCGGCGATGAAATTGTTGCGACGGCTGTTTCGGTTTTCTTCTTGTGAGCCGGGAACGAGAGCTTGTCTTTATTATCAAATGGGACAATGTATCGGCATTTGTACGGGAACGATCAGTCCTGAGGAATATAAAAGAATTGTTATTCGGCCGCTGGTACTTTTTTTGCAGGGTAAAAAGCAACAACTCATTACCAGTTTAGAAAAACAGATGGAGCGGCTGGCTAAAACCGAAAACTTTGAAGAAGCGGCTTTTGTGCGGGAGCAGCTCAAATCACTGTATCGCATTCAGGATATGGCGTTGATCAACAAAAGTTTTGTGTGGAATACGGCCGACGAGTTCTCCAGCCCCACTGAACCTATGAGAAAGAACGTTCGTATTGAAGGGTATGATATTTCCAATCTGGGGGCTAGTGAAAAAGTGGGGAGCATGGTAGTATTTAATGAGGATGGTCCGGTGAAGACTGACTATAGGAAATTTATTATCCGCACTGTTCCCGGCCAGAGCGATGTAGATTCGTTGGCGGAAGTGATAACACGGCGGCTGCGCCATCCGGAGTGGCCCCTGCCGGGTGTGTTCCTCGTTGATGGGGGACGGCCGCAAATTAATCGAGTTCTGCACGTTTTACAAGGTAATGGAGTGACTGTACCAGTTGTCGGAATTGCCAAGGGGCCGGAGCGAAAAAGGAATGATTTTTTCCTTAACAATGTTGATCAGGAATGGAAGCGTTGGATCGTTCTCCATAAACGACTGCTCATCTCGGTTCGGGATGAGGCGCATCGGTTTGCCATCGCGTTTCATCGAGAGCGGAGAGGAAAAGCGTTGTTTGGGAGATCAGCTATGTAGAATGCGAGACCTCACCCCGACCTCTCCTCTGTGGAGGAGAGGGGGAATATGCGGGGTTGACAAGAATGCGCGTATATTTTAGTATGTAGTTACCATTTTGGTATGTTTACACCTCGCAAACACCAGGATTCCTGGCGCGAAGCTTTAAAATTCATTAGCAGTTGCCCGGTGTGCAATACCAGCTATAATACCGACGAAGCGCGGCTGTTTGCCAAAACCGAAACTGCTACCCTCGTACACATTGCCTGTCCTAGTTGCAACAGTTTTTTTATGGCCATGATCCTCACGCTTGGGCAAGGGCTTAGTTCGCTTGGCATCGTCACTGACTTGAGTTACGAAGACGCAAAGCGCCTGCACCGCGGGACACCGCTTACCATTGATGAGGTGATAGAAAGTCACGAAAAAATTCACAGTACCCATTTTATAGATTCATTTACTCATTTACCTTAAAGTTACGATATGGCGTATACGTTGAAAGCGATGAAGCGCGCTACCAAAGGAGCGAAGATCCGAACTCAAGGTCAGCTACCAGGAATAGTGTATGGAGCGGGGGGAACTGCCGAATCCATTGCTCTGTCGCAAGGAGAATTTGAAAAATTGTATAAACAAGCCGGAGGTTCAACCCTCATTGATTTGGAATTGGATGGAGCGACGGCTGGCAAAGTGCTCGTGCAAGAGGTGCAGTATGAGCCGGTGAAGGATGGAATTATCCATGTGGATCTGCGTCGCATTGATATGAACAAAGAGTTGACTGCCCCAGTCGATCTGCGTTTTGTGGGCGAAGCGCCGGTTATCAAGGCGCAGGGTGGAACAATGGTTACCAGTCTCCAAAGCGTGGAAGTAAAATGTTTGCCAAAAGATTTGGTGGACCATATTGATGTTGATTTATCGAAGCTCAATTCCTACGATGATATTATTAAGATTAAGGATCTGCATTTACCCGCCGGCATCACTATCGTTAGTCCGCACGCCGAAGATTTGGTGGTGAAAGCCGCTCCAGCCATGAGTGAGGAAGAGATTAAGGCGATGGAAGAGGCTTCTAACCAACCAACTGATTTGAGTAAGATTGAAGTGGCTGGTAAGAAGAAGGAAGAAGAGGGTGAGGAGGGCGCCGCAGAAGCTATGGCGGACAAGGGCGCGGCAGGGAAGGAAGAAAAGCCAGCCGCGGGAGGAAAGGCGGAAGGGAAGAAGGAAGAAAAGAAATAACACTGATTACGCAGATTCCGCTGCGGCGGACGCTGATTTCGCAGATACAAAAGACGCCCCTACGGTAACGTCGGGGCGTTTTCTATATCCTAGATGGTTTGGGGTGGGTGTGTTATACTCATTTTACCTATGAAAATGATATTTAGAAAAATGAAGAAGAAACAATTACATATTATTGTAGGGTTAGCGGGAGCATTGGTGATTAGCGCGGTAGTCATGTTGGTTTGGCCACACGCTCAACCCGATGCAGAAGTAGGCGGGGCGACAGCAAGCGCTAGTCCTAGTTTTAGCTATTTTAGCCGTTTAGACGGTGAGGGGGTCTTGACTAAGGAGGAAGAAATTCCAAGTGTTGTTGCAATCATGATTGATAACCATCCGGACGCATGGCCACAATCCGGCATCGTGGACGCGCGGGTGGTGTATGAGGCGCCGGCCGAAGGCGGCATTACTCGGTATTTAGCGATTTTTGATAAGAATCAAAATGTGGACGAAGTAGGGCCGGTGCGTAGCGCTAGGGCCTACTATTTGGACTGGACTCGTGAATACGGCAATCCACCGTATATGCATGTGGGCGGGTCTCCAGAAGCGCTCCGACTTCTTAAAGTGTATAAGATGTGGGACGCGGATCAATTCTTTTGGCCGTACTATTGGCGCAGCCGCGCGAAGCTCGCGCCGCATAATGTGTACACGAGCGCGGAACTTTGGAACAAACTATTTGCCGATTATGGAGCGCGGCATCCGGCGCAGGAATGGGATGGGTGGACGTTTGCTCCCCCTGCCGCACTCGCGAGCGTAAATGCGAGCAGCTCTCTCAAAGAAATTACTATTAAGTACGGAAGTGGCTATGTGGTGAGTTGGCAGTTTTCCACCACCACTAATCGTTACGCGCGTTTTATAAACGGTCGTCCGCACAAGGATTCACAAGGCGTTCAGGTCATGGCGGATAACCTGCTCATTCAAACTGCCGCCGTTCAAATACTTGATGATGAGGGACGTAAGGAGATCGGTACGGTAGGGAACGGAGAAGCACGCATTATTACGGGTGGGCAACTTAAGCACGGCACTTGGAAAAAAGAAACAGCCACCAGCCGGACGAGGTTTTATAGTGAAGATGGGAAAGAGGCTGTGCTAACTCCCGGGCAAACGTGGGTGCAGGTGGTGCCGGTGGGAGCAACCATTGAAGTGACTAATTAATCATCGCTATTTTCACTAGCCGATCTCGCCCAGCGAGGTCGGTTTTTATTTCGACGGAAGCTTGAGGAAGTATTTGGTTTATTAGTTTGGTGATTGCGGGTGACTGAGAAGGATCGATTTCAAGAAAAGCTTGTAGCTGGTAGGAAGTAGCTTGTAGGAGCGATTGGATTTGGTGAAGTAATAGTTCATACAAAGCTAAACCTTGCTTCTTAGCAACTAAAGCGGAGCGGGGTTCTTTTTGGATGGAGGGTTCTGTCTCGAATTGTTCTTCGGTCAGATAGGGAAGATTTGCGGTTATGATGATTGCTCGATTGCTCGATTGCTCAATTGTTAAATTGTTAAATTGTTTAATGAATGGTTCGAGGAGGTTGCCGTGTAAAAATTTAATGGATACATTTTGTGTTCGAGCATTTTTTCTGGCGACGCGGAGGGCGGAGCGGGAGATGTCAGTAGCTATAATTTGATCCAGATATCCGGATAACCTGCCTGCCGGCAAGGCAGGTCCAGATTTACGGATGCCAGTGGCGATTGCGATAGGAATACAGCCGCTGCCAGTTCCAACGTCAATCAATATGATTTTTTGATCCGCCGGCTGGCGGATTGTTTTTTTGATTTCTTTAACCGCCTCCTCGACCATCAGTTCCGTTTCCGGCCTCGGTATCAGCACGTGTTTATTGACATAGAAATCGAGTCCGTAAAATTCTTTGTGGTGGGTTATCGCGGCGACGGAAAACCCTCGTTTGTATTGCCATACGTAGTACAGCAGTAAGCTATATGTTCTAAGCGATAAGCGGTGATTGGGGTAGGTATATAAAAACTCACGCGGTTGGTGGAGGGCGTGAGCGAGGAGGAGGTCGAAATCTAAGATAGGAAATTGGGAATGTTTTTTTTGGAGTTGTTGGATGGCGGGCATACATTTATTTGTCATTCCCGCGTAGGCGGGAATCCAGACACCTGGATCCCCGGTCTTGGCCGGGGATGACAGTTGAAAACTGGTCCTTTGCTCGGTCGCAGGTTTACTCTTTGTCCTGCGCTTCATGTTCCGCATTCCGTAGCGCCATAATAATCGGCTCCAAATCGCCATTCATAATTACCCCAATATTATTCCAATTCTCATGGATGCGATGGTCGGTAATGCGATCTTGCGGGAAGTTGTAGGTGCGGATTTTTTCACTGCGATCGCCGGAGCCAATTTGAGCGCGACGTTTTTCGGTGAGTTCTTTCATCTTTTTTTCTTGCTCGATGGCAAAGAGGCGGGAGCGCATCACGGCCATGGCCTTTTCGCGGTTGGCGAGCTGCGAGCGCTCGTCCTGACACTGCACAATCATGCCGGTGGGTATATACACAATGCGTACGGCTGAGTAGGTGGTGTTCACGCTCTGTCCGCCATGACCGCCGGCCGTCATGGTATCAATACGCAAATCTTTGGGGTCGATTTTAAATTCGGTTTCCTCGATTTCTGGCATCACGGCCACGGTTACCGTGGAGGTGTGGACGCGTCCGGCCTTCTCGGTGTCCGGCACACGCTGCACGCGGTGTACACCCATTTCGTATTTGAGTTCTTTATATACATCGCGACCCTTAACGGAGAAGACAACTTCCTTGAAACCCCCAATACCGATGACGCTTGAATCGATGAGTGATGTTTTCCATTTTTTACTTTCCGCGTACTTGCTATACATGCGGAAGAGTTCGGCGGCAAACAGCGCGGACTCATCGCCACCAGCAGCGGCGCGGATTTCCACGATCACATCTTTTTTATCGAGCGGATCTTGGGGGCGGGTCATGTCGGCGAGTCCTTTTTCGATTTGTTCTTTTTTGGTTTGTAAATCCACCAGCTCGGTAGCGGCCAGTTCTTGCATGTCTGGGTGCGACGTGTCGTTCGCCATGAGTTCGGTCTCGGCGAGACTTTTTTCTATTCCTTCTAACTGCGCGACTTTCTCGGCAACGGGTTTGAGGTCGGTGTATTCTTGGGAGACTTCTTTTAGTTTTTTGGGATCGTTAATAATAGCCGGACTTTGTAAGTCGGATTCTAACTTTTTAAAACGGTTTATTAGTTGTTCGTATTTGGGGAGCATACACCTATGTTTATTGCTCAATTGATGTGGTAATAAAAAACGAACTACGATAATAGTATAGTCCGTTTTTGTAAATCGTGGTAGCTATTTTTCTTCGGAAGTCTTTTTGGCGGCGGCTTTCTTGGCTTCACGCTTGGCGGTTTCGGCGGCCTTTTTTACCTTCTTACCTTTGCGGCTGGCCGCGGCGGCAGAGACTTTGGTGAGTTTTTCTTGGAACTTCTCGACGCGGCGAGCGGTGTCGACGAATTTTTGTTTGCCGGTATAAAAAGGATGGCACTTATTGCAGAGCTCGACGCGAATTTCTTTCATGGTTGAGCCGGTGGTAAATACGTTGCCACAGGCGCAGGTGACTTTGGTGTCGGTGAAGTATTGGGGGTGGATTTTGGTTTTCATAAAGTTTGATCCGGATATCCGGGTAACCTGCCTGCCGGCGAGGCAGGTCCAGATTTACGGATACGATTGTATATAAAAGTGAGAGGATTGTAGCACGATATATTTAAGCTGTCAACGGGTAGAGACATTGTCAGGTAAACGTTTGTTTAGTAATAGTCTGTCTACAATATAAATATAGAGAATTTGTGTGGATATAAAGATTGTCCACCATAGCCATTCTGGAAAAGCGTGGAAAGGATGGGTTGAAGCATTAAAGATGCCTAAAGATACCGGAAAATTATATATAGCGAGGAAGGGAGAAAGAGGGAGAATGAGTAAATCCATTACTACCCCCGCTGGAGAGCCGTTAAAATCTGGTCCCGAATTGAAACATTCATAACAGATAATAAATCCTTTTATAAGATATAAGAGTAAAGCTCCTAAGGTTGATATTATTAAATGACGAATAAACTGTTTTCGAGATTTTTTCATAAACAAAGATATCCATGAGTTGTTTAATGTATTGTAATGAGGAAAGCGCTTTTTGTCTATGAAGGCACCAGATTTGCTTGACACATTTTTAGCTTTCCTCTATACTTTACCCATCTTTAAATATCTCTCACCCATCCTTTCCGCCTCTCCGGCGGATACCATTTCCTCCCTCGTGGTCACCCACAGGGTATGGATGGGGAGGCGACCCGTTTTAAAAGTTTCAGCTTAGGCTCAATAACCCGCCTTCGTCCCGACGTCACGTCGGGGCTACGGTGGGTGAAACCCGCCTTCGCTAAAGCTACGGCGGGTGAAATAAGGAAAAAATATGACAAAACTTCCAACATTGTTGGAGATGCTTAAGGCTGGCGTGCATTTTGGTCACCAAAAGTCGCGCTGGCATCCGAAGATGGAGCCCTTTCTGTTTGGGGTGCGCAATGGCGTTCACGTCATTGATTTGGAAAAAACCGTGGAAGAGCTTAATAAGTCTCTTGATTATGTACGAACCTTAGCCGCTCAGGGCAAGGTTATTTTATTTGTCGGCACCAAACGCCAGGCTCGCGAAATTGTTAAGGCCGCGGCTGAGGCGTGCGAGATGCCGTATTTGGTGGAGCGCTGGGTGGGAGGACTCCTCACCAATTTCGACGAGTTCAGACGTCGTTTAAAGAAGTATAAGTCTTTAAAGGAGATGGTTGCGACGGGCGAAATTGAGCGCTATACTAAGAAGGAGCAATCGGATATTAAAAAAGATATTGAAAAGATGGATCGGTACCTGAAGGGTCTCACCAATCTCGACCGTTTGCCGGACGCGCTTTACCTCGCTGATGTGCGAGTGGAAAAAACCGCGGTGACTGAGGCTCGTCGGGTAGGAGTACCGATGGTAGCGGTGTGTGATAGTAATGTGAATCCATTAAAGATCGAACATCCTATTCCAGCCAATGATGACGCGGTGAATTCTATCAAGCTTATCGTTGACCTTATCGCCGAGGCGATCAACGAGGGAAGAAAGGATCACGAGAAGAATCGAGCAGCGATGGTGGTGGAAAAGGAAACTAAACCCGCCTTCGCTAAGGCTTCGACGGGCAAGGAAGAGATGCCGAAAGTCGCTGAGAAGAAAGCTGTGGTAGAAGACAAGGCAAAGAAAGAACGGAGGGTGATAAAGAAACAAGAACCAGTGTAAAATTATTAAAATAAAAATTTTCAATGTTCAAGTAACGGTAACGTGATTGTTCATTGAACATTTTTACTTCTTACTTAGTTATTTTATTTGTATGTCTATAAGTGCTTCTGACGTCATGAAACTGCGCGCTATGACTGGCGCCGGCATGATGGATTGTAAAAATGCTCTCGAAGAAGCGGGAGGGGACATGGAGAAGGCAGCTGACCTCTTGCGCAAGAAGGGCGTAGTGAAGGCGGCTAAACGCGCGGATAAAGTGGCGGCTGATGGTGTTATTATGAGCGCGGTAAGCTCCGACCAGAAAGTTGGAGCGTTGGTCGAGGTAAATTCAGAAACTGACTTTGTCGCGAAGAGTCCAGATTTTTTGGCGTTCGCGACTGAAGTAGCCGAGGTGATACGTGATCAGCAGCCAAAAGGTTTAGAAGGGTTGCACGCTCTGACGCTCAAGAATGGCAAGACCGTGGAAGCGACGATGAGTGAATTAACTTTAAAAATTGGTGAGAAAATTACGGTGCGTCGGTTTATGCGCTATGAGAGTGAGGGCGGTTCAGTGGCAGTGTATGTGCATGGCAGTAAAATTGGGACGATGGTGGAAGTGGCGCCGGCTAATGTCGCTCTGGGGGCGGAAGTGGCTTTGCATATCGCTGCCGCGCGACCAAAGTATTTGAATCGTGAGATGGTAGACGCCACCGAACTTAATCGTGAAAAAGATATTTACGCCGAACAGCTCCGCGCGCAGAAAAAGCCGGAGAATATTATCGAGAATATTGTGAAGGGAAAATTAGATAAGTTCTACAGTGAAGTGTGTTTGTTGGAACAGCCGTTTATCAAGGACGAGGAGGTAACGGTAGGCAAGCTCGCGGAAAAGCAAGGAGTGAAGATCGTGCAATTTGAACGGTATGAACTTGGTGAAGGGATGGAGAAGGTAACGAAGGATTTCGCGAGTGAGGTGGCGGAACAGTTGAAGTAAATTGTTGAATAACACGAATTCCGCCTCGACGGTCTTCGACTCCGATCTTTCGGCCATGAGCTCTCATCGAGTCCGAGCGTGTTGCGCTCGTCCCTCAGAGTCGAGGACAAGACCGAATGGGGCTCAGACTCGAGGAGCGGACACGCCTGCCCGCCTTTGGCGGGAATCTTGCGAATACAATTGTTATAAAGACGCCCGACTTGTCCTGCGTAGTCCGCAGACGAAGCAGGAGGGCGTTTTTTTTGTTTTCTGAAATAATGGTTAACCTTGTCCGTCAAACACAGCAGTACTCTAAGGAAGAGGATACTGTTGTGCTGGGAAATTCCGGCAACCGAGTTCTCTTCATTTAGTAGATAAGGGCGTGGTACAACGGGTAAGGGCGGAGGCGGCGTGATGATGGAGAACGAACAGGAAGACACGGAAGACACGGAAAAAGAGTGGTGGCGGCGATCGCTCGTCGAGCAACCGGCCTGGTTCGCGGGGTATCTCGAGAGCGTGCGGAGCTATTGTCCGGGATTTCAGCTCGATTTGAGCGGCGTCACGATCGAGCGGGTGAGCCTCGACGGGGTGGATCTGTCGGGGGTCAAACTGCATAAGGCCTACTTCTTTCAGGCCAGCCTCTCCGGAGCTCAGCTGCTGCAGGCCGATCTCACCGGCGCGATTTTGATCGAGACGGACCTCACGGAAGCTAACTTCGGCCAAAGCGTGCTCTCCCTCGCGACCTTCTGCCGATGCGACATGGAGCGGGCGTCCCTGCGCTTCGCCGATTGCGAGGAAACCTCCTTCGACGAGTGCCAGCTGTTTGGAGTTGACTGGTTCGGCGTGAAAAATCTGAGCGAGGATATCTGTCAGTGGGCTATCGAGACCATGGCCCGATCGTTGGGGACACCAGTAGCGCTGCGGGCAAAGAAGCCGACGGAGGCGGCAGAAAAGGAAAGTTCGTCGAGTACGGCGGGAGCGGAAGTGAAGTTCATAGTGGATGATGATTCGGAGCCGGTGGAGATTCGCAAGCGCCGGGTAGTCGAGATCTTTCTGTCATCGTCCAAAAGTCAGGCGGCATAACCATCGGGAAGAGGGCGGGCTTCGCGCCGGCCCCCCTCTACCCACATCTACCTTGGGTAAAGGTTTTTTTATTTTTGGGAGTTGCGAACAGGAGGTAAAAAGGGTATACTATTGTCATTGTAACAACAATCTTTAAATTATTTTTTATGACTAACATCGCCATCAATGGTTTCGGCCGGATTGGCCGTCAAGCGTTTCGCGCGGCGCTTGCACGTAAAAAGGTTCGAGTTGTCGGCATCAATGATTTGACCGATACGAAAACGCTCGCGCATCTTTTGAAATATGACACGGCGTACGGCACGTACGAAAAGCACGTTGACTATGATGAGAAGAATATCATTGTTGATAAAAAGAAGTATCCGGTGTTCGCCGAGAAGGATCCGGCACAATTGCCGTGGAAAAAATTGAATGTTGACGTGGTACTTGAGTGCACTGGGCGGTTTACGAAAAAAGAAGAAGCAGAACTACATCTAAAGGCAGGGGCGAAAAAAGTAGTTATTAGCGCTCCGGCTAAGGGTGGCGGGGTGCCGACGTATGTCGTGGGAGTGAACAGCGATGACGTGAAGAAAGAAGAATCACTTGCCATCAATAATGCTTCGTGCACGACAAATTGTATTTCGCCTATTATGGCGGTACTGCAGGACAAATTTGGTATTGAGAAAGCGATGATGACCACTGTGCATGGCTATACCGCCGATCAGAATTTACAAGACGGGCCGCATAAGGATTTACGCCGAGCACGCGCGGCGGCGGAGAATATCGTGCCAACGACCACCGGCGCGGCCGTGGCTACCACCGAGGTTATTCCGGAACTGCAGGGACTATTCGACGGGGTGGCCATACGAGTACCGGTCCCCACCGTTTCTTTGTCGGATATTACGGTGGTCCTCGAACAAGAGGTCACCAAAGAGCAAGTCAACCAGGTATTTCGGGACGCTGCCAAAGAGGCGCGTTTCACCGGAGTTTTGACTGTTACCGACGAACCATTAGTTTCTTCTGATTTTATCGGCAACCCTCATTCGGCAATTGTGGATTTATCCCTCACGAATGTGGTGGGAGGAAATTTGGTGAAAGTGGTGGCGTGGTACGACAATGAAGCGGGATACGCCAACCGACTGGTGGAGATAGCGGAAATGTTTGTCTAGACTTTAGTGATTTAGACTACCTCGCGCAGCCAGCGGGGTAGTTTTATTTTACATTGAGTAAAAGGTTATTCTGTTGTATACTATTCGTGTTAACGAACTCATTTAAGGTTTTACCGATTGTCATTCTGAGTCGGAGCGACCGCGTGTCGCCATAGCTTTAGCGGTGGCACAAGAATCTCTGTCCGATTGACCAAAACGACGCGACAGAGATCCTTCCCCGCCAGCCGGCGGGTCAGGATGACAGGTCAAAATTTTTATCAGTTTTTGGCAACATTGAGCCAATTACGACGATAGCTATAAATGAGTCAAATGAACGCGCCTCGCACGTATGCGGAAGATACTAAAAAATTATTTTGTTCCACACGAGAAGAATAATTACCATCCGGCATTCTTGGCGACCAAACGAACTATTTTTTATAGTACTTTTTTTGTGCTCATGAAAATGGTGGTAATTGTTTTCGTGGTTCTTATTCCGGCTGAAGCGTTTTTGTTGCCCGATATTTTGGCGCAGCAGCACGCTAAAATTATTGAACTTACCAATGAGTTACGAGCCCAAAAGGGGCTGCCGAACTTAGCGACTATCGGAACACTCACGGTTTCGGCCGACGCGCGCGCTCTCGACATGGCTAACCATCAATACTTTAGCCACCATGGGCCAGACAACCACACCTTGTCTTATTTTCTTGCCCAATCCGGCTACCGTTATCGCGTAGCGGGAGAGAACCTGGCCATGGGTTTTTCGGACGCGGAAGCGGTGGTGAACGCATGGATGAAAAGTCCGACCCATTATGCTAATCTCGTTGACAAGGATTTTACCCAGCTCGGCGTAGGGCTCGAGAGCGGGTTTTATAATGGCTACCCCACTGTGTATGTGGTGGAGCATTTTGGCGATCCGGCGCGGGTCGTGACCACGGGGAGCAGTGTTCCCGCTAAGAAGAAAAAATTTGTGGTCGGGAAACTTCCCGCTAAAACCGCGACCACTACGGTGGCGCAAGTACAGGGCGAGAAGCTTCGATCGGACGAAACTACAATCGGAGAAGAATTCGTTGACGCCGAGACGATTATTTTTGATCGAGAGGCGTCGGCAGTGGTGTGGTACGAGAATGGCGGATCAACTATTCTCCAGGTACAAGCGAAGATTAGGGGGCCGGTAGCGAAGGCGGTCGTGTATGTTAATAATTATCCGATTGAAATAACTTCTAAAAATAATACTGATTTGTATACCGGGCAATTGATGGTAAACGAACCAGCTGATACTATCTTCAGAACAGTGATTACGCCGACTATCAGTATTACGAATCAGCAGGGAGAAACGTTTAATGATACCATTGAGTGGAAGAACATTAAGCTCGTGAGCAAGACGCCGCTGCAAAAATATATTCAAGCCAAAAAAATGCTTTCGCCGATTACGAATTTATTTAACGTATCACGCGGCCTGTATCTCTTTTTCTTGATACTGTTTTCGGTGGCGCTACTCGTGAATATTTTTGTTGAAATTCGCAAACAGCACTACTATGTGATCGCGCAAACGGTTTTTATGATTGCTTTACTGGTCTGGTTAGTGTATATTTAATGCATAATTTTAAACATACCTATACTATGCTCAGACACTATACCCGGCGCGTTTTACTTATTTTGTTAATGGCGGCCAACTTGCTGTTGGGAGTTCCTGTAGTCCAGGCCGCTACTCCGCTCGCCCCGAACAGCGTTTCCGCCGGCAATACCGTGCGGACCGCTACGTCGCTCAGCGTTTCGTGGTTTGATAACGCCACCAATGACATTGAGTTTTACGTTGAGCGGTCTACCGACGGGGTGACGTACGGCTCGCGGATCATTGTGCCATCCACGATGGCCCCAGGCGAGACTGGCCCGCAGAGCACCATTGTAACCGGTTTAATTCCCAATACGGAATATTGGTTTCGAGTGGCGGCGCACAGCCTTGAAGAAGGAATGTCAGCTTACGCCACAACGCATGGTGGTACGTTTACTTTAGCCTCTCCACCACCAGCCCCAACGAGTATTTACGCGGTAGCAAACGGGGCGACTTCCCTGCGCGTGTTTTGGACGGATAACGCGTCTAATGAAGATGGTTTTTATCTCGCGCGATCAACCGATGGCAGTATCTATGGCGCGCCAACGACGCTGGGCCGGAGCGTTGTGTTGAACGGATTAGACAGCGGTTTCCTATCTTATACCGTCAATAATTTGACGCCTAATACTACATACTGGTTTAAAATCGCGGCCTTTAACGCGAGCGGCG
>DATDTU010000022.1:0-14027 GCA_035290705.1 Patescibacteria group bacterium | reverse complement strand
AAGCTGTAATACAATAATAAGTATAAAAATCAGAACATCGAGAAGAGGAAGCAGGGTAGTGGTGGAACGCAGAAGAAGCAGGGAAATGTGGATAGCAACCACGAGCGCTCCGACCGCGAATTGTATCCCCGCCGCCTGCATACCCATAAGCACGGGACTCGGGCGAATAAAATACTGGTAAGAATCCCCGTCTCCGGTATCTGGAGGCGGCTGAGGTTGTGGAGGTGGTGGATTGGGCATAGAGTAAGGCGTTAGCTATACTATATGACGCACAAGTTCACTTATCTTCCAACCAATACTGCTCTAAAGCCTCGTTGTCTGCCGCGACACTATCTTCCCGCGTAGTAGAAGGTTTTAACGGTAATGGCGCGCGCCTGCTATAAAAATAAGCAGCGAACGCATTGGTAATGGGTATGGCGAGAATAAGCGCCGCGCTCCCCACCAGCGTCCGCACGATTTCTTCCGCCAAGAAGTTGCTATTGAACGTAAGCCAGAGCGGCTGGTTGTTCTGCAGATAGAAAAGAAGAAACATGGGGAGCGATGCCCCGGCATAGGCCAGCAGCAAGGTGTTGATGAGCGAAGCGATATGCTCGCGTCCAACGGATAAACCACTGTGGTACAGTTGCGAAAAAGTAAGCGCTCGATTGGCTTTGGAGATTTCTTCAATGGTCGCGGTCTGAGCGGTAGTCACGTCGTCGAGTACCCCCAGTACACCAATGATAATGGCGCCGAGGAGTATCCCCTTCAGATCAATCTGGGCGCTCGCGAGCTGTAGGTAGAAAGCATCCTCAGTGCCGGTACCGGAGAGTTTGGCTAGGTGTACAAAGAGGATATCTATAAGAAGTGCAAAACCTAAAGCTACTAACGTACTCAAGAGCGCGATGCTCGTGCGTTTGTTAAATCCATGCGATAGGTAGAGCGAAACAATCATGATACATATTCCGCCAATAAGACAGGTCCACAGCGGATCGCTCCCCAAAATAATGCGCGGAATAATAACTTTAAAAATGATGACCAGGCTAAAGAGCATGCCCACCACGGAGGTGAGGCCCTTTTTGCGACCCAAACCAACCACTAGGACTAAAAATAAGGCGGCAATAACGAGCAAGTTGGTCGCGCGATACTTATCGATAATATAATAGAAATTTTCTTTGGGCGAATTGAGCGGCTTACTTAAAACTACCGCTTCTCCTTCCGCCACTCTTTGATACCTATCAATGGCAAAAAGTCCGCCGTGATCAATAGTGACAGTTTTTCCTTTCTCATCACCATTCAAAATACGAAGTTCGATTTTTTGATATGCTTGCGGCAACCCATCTACCTCGGCAATGCCTTCCTCAATAATTTTTGTAACCGTGGCTTTGTAAAATACGTTCTGCTCGGTAGTAGCAGTGGTAGTAGTAGGCGCCGGTCGCGGTCGACCAATGAGCGGCACCTGGGGGGAAAAGATGGCGAGAATAATGAACAGACTCACTACCAATAAGGCTGCAATTTCGAATTTTTTTAGTGGCGTATAAGTAGGCATACGCTATCCATCATAAAGTAAAAATCCTGACCTGTCCACTGGTAAGGAGTAACATAAAAACTGCCGTGTTGAGCAGTTTTGTATCTTGAGTCGATTCATGGGTACGGTTAGGGTTCGAGACAACAAAGATCCTAGAATCCTAACTTTTCATTCACCAAAATGACCTTGAAACTTCGGCCCATGAACGCCGGCTCATGTTCTATAATTAAGATTTTTGATATCACGCTGCCGCTCGCGCCGGTCGATTTCATGCGCGCGTCTTCAAGAGGAAAAACATACTCGCGTACGCGACGGATGCCAGCTTCGAGTGTCGCGGTAATCTTTTGCGCTCCCACGACTAAAATAATATTTTTTGAAGTGAATGCCAAATGAGGCAATTGGCTTCCGCTCGCGGAGGCAATCACGATTTCGCCGTTTTCCGATAGCGCGTGTAAACTCCCCAGGTAGTAATCCGAAAACAGCGCTTTCTGGCGCAGCTCCGCCTGCTTCCCCGGGTCGGTTTCTGCCACCACAGCGGCGTGGAGGTTGTCCCATTGGTGGTTACCGCTTTTCAAATAATCCACCAGCCCAATTTCTTCCAGGGTACGAGAAGAACCGTTGTTGACGGAAGCTCCGGCTGGAATGAGCTTTTTTACTTTTTCGAATGCTTCTTCCTTGGCAGCAACCATTATTGCCTCGATATTGCGTTTTTTTAAGGCCTCAATAGTTTTTTGAATTGTTGCTGGTGAGGCTAGCTTGGTATAGTTCATAATGAGCGGGTAGCGGGAATCGAACCCGCGTCCTCAGCTTGGAAAGCTGTAATAATACCATTATACTATACCCGCGCTGCTACGCTGCGAAGCTTCGCAGCGTAAACTGTTTTTATAAGTTTGTGAGGAATACTATACTAAACCTGGATGAGAATGTCAATATAAAAAGAACAAATTCACCTTTTGACTTCGTTTATCTTTTTTGAGATAATGGTCGAGTTGTAAAAATTATTCTATGGCAAGAAAAATAAGAAAAATTCCAGCCACGATGGCCACGCAACATCCAGACAACGCCAGCGCCCCGTACTGGGAAACCGGCAATGGTTCGTCCAAGGTAACGCTCGTGAAGAAAGACGGGTTCGTGAGCGCGCAAGAAGAATTGACTGAATGTGTCTCGGCGTTTGAAAAATTAGGCGTGGGGGAATTTATGTGGGATTGGGAAGGAAAGCATGTTGACGAAGCTGTTATCGACAAACTCTATACCGTTTACCATCATTTTTGCCAAAAAAACCGCATTGGCCGAGATGTTTTTTTAACCTTCCGCATCCCAAATATATGGCACGAAAAAGGGTACAGCCTCCTGCGTGCTTTCATGGTCATTCTCACGAGTGAAGACTTTGCCAAGGACCTGGGTTTTAAAGACCGCCCCCTGTTTGAAGTCATTCTTCCCATGACCGAGAAAGCAGAGGAACTCATGTACATTCAGACCTCATTCCACAAACTCGCACGTTTTAAATACAAAACATTTATTCACACTAAGCCCAACACCGATTGCATCGAAGTTATCCCGCTCGTCGAGAGTGTGGAGGGACAAATGGAAATTAGAAAACTACTCTCGCGATATGTTGATCTGTATAAAAAAGAATTTCGCGTTAAACCCATATACATTCGTCCGTTTTTGGCCCGCAGCGACCCCGCGCTTATTTCCGGACTCCTTGCGACCGTCCTCGCCAACAAAATCGCTCTCTCCGAAATTGCCACTTTTTCTAGAATATACAAAATTCCCACTTACCCAATTATCGGCGCGGGGAGTTTGCCATTCCGTGGCGGATTGAACCCAGAAGGGATTAAAACCTTTTTGCAGCAGTATGGCGGCGTCCGTACCGCCACGATTCAGTCAGGCTTCCGTTACGATTATCCCTTGCCACAGGTCAAGCGCGCCATCAATCAGCTCAATAAAAATATTGCTAAAACAAAAGCAATTATTATTCCCGAACAGGAACTAGCCGTTTTGCGCTCAATCGTAAAAAAGAGCGCCCAGGTCTATCAAGATACATTACAAAAAATTACCAAAGACATGGCGCCACTTTTCGCGGCCGTACCGCGCCGGCGTGAACGCCGGCTCCATGTCGGTCTTCTTTCCTACAATCGCCAAGTCGGCAAAAGCAAACTTCCGCGCGCCATCAATTTCACCGCCGCTTTTTACACGCTTGGCATTCCGCCCGAATTCATTGGCTTGGGACGAGTACTCAATGGTTTGACGAAAGAAGAATTACAGCTCGTAAAAAAATATTATCCGACCATGGGGATAAATTTGAAACAAGCAGGAGCGTATCTCAATAGAAAAAACCTCGAACAATTATCCCAAGAAAAGCGCGGCTGGAAACTGATAAAGCAAGACGTGGAATTAACGGAAAAGCTGCTTGGGATCTCGTTGCAACCGCGTGGGGTTGAGGCACAGGAGCATGTGCGTTTATCTTCTCAAACCGTGCGTTTATTCGCGAACCGAAAGAAATTAGAGAAACTAATTATCAAAACAGGAAAATTGAGAAAAAGTCTTGGATAAAAAATCCCCCGGCATTCGCCGGGGGATTTTTCTTATTATATTACTTCCACATCGTCAAAATCGTACTCATCACAAGCAGATTTACCAAATGGTGGGCAGCGTTGAGAAAATACAATTTCCATGACCGCTGTTCCCACAACACACTTCCGAGCAAGGTGGTGGCAATAAACCCGAGCCATGCCCAGAAACCGAGCTGCAACCCTTCGGAAAAGGTGGTGGGGGTTACATAACTCACAAAATGCGCGAGCACAAAGGCTGTCACAAGCGCGCCAAGAAACGCGAGAGCGTACAGTTTCCACATTCCTCCTTTGGCCTTAGCGGACTTCATGTTCTCCTCAGTATACCCCATAAGCTTCATCCAGGGTTTACCAAAGACTGGCCCATACCACAAACTTCCGAGTACCATGGCGGCCACTCCGCACACGAGTACCGCGAGATAGTTGATTGTTGGCGGCATACAGTTAAGAATTAAGAATAAAGAATTAAGGTAACGATATTGTACCATTTGTTGAAAAAATTGTAAAAAATAAAATACCCCACTGCTGGGATATTTTATAAAGGTTACTCTCAAGTCGCCTCGCTCCGCACACATACTTATATGTTCGGGGCGAGCACGGCGACCTGAGAGGAAGCCGGCTCTACTTCTGGTGCGGGAGCATCTTCTCCCGTTCAGTCGCAACCGCAGTTGCGGAGGAGAAGTTCCTTGGCCTCGATGATCATCCCCTGCTTGCTGTTGTTCTGGTTGAGGCGGGAGATGAGGGCGTTCTGAAGCTGGATGGTCTCCTCGCGCAGATGATCCACCACTTCGTGAAGCTGACCAGGGAGCTTGAGCTCGCACTGGCTCTTGGCCTCCCGCGTCTCACGGAGCGCGGCCTTGGTCTGCTGGAGTTCACTCTCCAGCCGATCACGCTCGGCGATGTTGCTGAACATGGTATCCGCCTGGTTGAAGGAAAACAGGAGGCCGCCGATCGCCCCACAGATGAAGGTGAAGGTGCCCAGGACACGGCGGACGCTCTTGGCGGTGTCCGGTTGCTGGTTGGGGTTGGTGGGGTCCAGGCTGATGTCCAAGTCGTCCGACATGGTGTTCCTCCGTGGGTGAGAGTTGTCTGGTCAAAAGTATGGACCAGTATAATACAATTTCTACCATACTTTACTGCCTTAGTCAATAGCTCAGATTACAAAACCAGAGGTATCGAACCATACCCATCCGCAGTAGTCAAGGTTTGTATACTATTTTGTGTATTTCTTCTGTAAAAAAATAAAAGCATTCTATAAGAAATGTTTTTATGATGGTAGGCGAGGATGCGACGGGGCGTTGCCTACCACCCGAATTGGACCCATAGGGTTCCTTGGTCGGTTAGGCCAAATTTAACAATACGCATGGTGTACCCGGCCGCATACAGCGATCGAACCGCCACCCGCCGAGAGCAGTTCATTTCCATGAGCATATTGAGCAAACGCTGTGGCCCGATTCCCATTTTATCATGGTATGGTCGCAATACGATGAGCCATTCGGCCCATTGTTGAACGATGTCGCTTTCACGATCGCCACCTTCCTCCATGGCTCCCTCCTTTCTCCGTCGCATCCTCGAATTGTTTGATGGTATCGAACCACGGGAAGGAAGTTGGTGTCAAGCGGTTATTGTCTTTTGAATCTTTTATATGTAATAATACCCGTATAAGCTTTTAGCATACAGGCGCTCCAATGACCTTCTGTAACCTAAAAAGCTTACAGCTATAACCTACGTTGTATGAAACATTTTTTAGTGAATTCAAAAAATTCGCCATGCGCGGCAATGTCATGGATCTCGCCGTCGGCGTTATCATCGGTAGCGCGTTTGGAAAAATAGTTTCTTCGCTCGTGAGCGATATTATTATGCCGCCTATTGGTCTGCTCCTCGGCGGAATGGATTTTAAGGATTTAAAGTGGGTATTACGAGAAGCGCCCGATGGCACGCCGCTCGTGGCGCTTAACTACGGAAATTTTATCCAGAATATCGTTGATTTTCTCATCATTGCTCTCGCCATATTCTTTGTCGTAAAACTTGTTAACCGCCTGCAAAAACTTCGTGAGAAAGAAGAGCAATCAGCGCCCCCCACTCCTCCAAGACAAGAACAACTTCTTACCGAAATCCGAGATTTATTGAAAGAGAAAAAACAAATATAACACGTGTGTCCGTCATAAAATAAAAATATCTCGATTCAATCGGGATATTTTTTTCCTTCTACTTACAATTTTTATAACCAGAAGGACGAGGGGACGAGCAGTTTTGCCGTTTCCATGGGCAATCTCATGCTCCACCGCCCCTGAATCTAACCAATCGCGCCATGCGCCGCCGCCCACACGAACCGCGCCAGTTCCCACATCTCCTTCGCGCTGTGCCAGATACGGAAGGCGAGGCGCCGCCGCCGCTGGAAGCAGGGGTAGCAGTAGAGCACGCCAGCGCGATCCCGGTACCAGTCCGTGGCCGCTCTGCGCGGATCGCACTGGATGGTAGCGTGACAATCCGTCTCCTGGCATTGGAAGTACTTCCCCACCAGATCACCGTCGCGAAGGCCGGTGATGCAGCTAAAGGGATCCGTGCGAGTTCCGTTGGGCATGATTAGCCTCCTAAAGATCTGTGTCTAGTATACAGGGTACACCCAAATGAGTAAACAATTGTGCGATACCGTTGACAAAAAATGTGAGTCTAGTATAATGGAGGCACTGTTTCTGCCTTCGGTCGGACAAGCAACTCTAAAATAAAGAGTGCTTGCACGCCGAAGCTTTAGCTCAAGCTAAAGCGAAGGTGTGCGGTAGTAGTTCAGCTGGCTAGAACGTCTCCTTGCCAAGGAGAAGGTCGCCGGTTCAAATCCGGTCTACCGCTCGTGAAGGTTATAAAGTATAAAGTTTATAAAGTTATAAAGTAAAGGTAAAGTCATCCGACTTTAAGAATTTTATAACTTTCTAACTTTTTACTGATTACAGCGGGGTAGAGCAGCCTGATAGCTCGGCGGGCCCATAACCCGCAGGTCGTGGGTTTAAATCCCACCCCCGCAACAAAGAGAACTTGCACCCAAGAAATCTCTTCGTAACAAAAATCCTACCCCCAGGGTAGGATTTTTTGTATCGCGCGAAACGTTCAATTATGCGCCAATTCACTCTTATAATAATGTTCATACATTTCCCAGAACGCGAGGAGCAAAGATGCAATCACGGGGCCAATGACGAAACCGGAAATATTGAAGAGCAAGATGCCGCCTAAGGTGGAAAACAAGATGAGTAGTGGGTGAATACGCAGGTCTCTTCCTACGAGGAGGGGTCGCAAAAAATTGTCGATAGTTCCAATGATAAGAGTTCCTACCGCGATAATTACGAGCCCCTGCCAGATGTTGCCCAAAGCCAGCATGATGATGGCGGCGGGGAGCCAAATGAAAAACGAACCAATGCCCGGAATAGAAGACAGAAGAGTCATGATGATGCCCCAGAACAATGCCCCTGGAACACCAGTGAGGGCAAAAAGTAACCCGCCGAGCGTTCCTTGAATGGCCCCGATAACAAGTGTTCCCTTAATGGTGGATCGAGCGGTGGTAGTGAATTTGTTGTACAACATGCTCTCATACTTGTCGCCCAAGGGAATAAGGAACATGAGTTTCTTGAGAAGTCTTTCGCCATCGCGCAAAAAGAAGAACAAAGTATACAGCATGATAAGGAACGAAATAGCAAACGTCGCCGAGCCAAAGGTAAAGTCTTTGAGTTTTTGCAGTATAAAATTGATCGCGTCGTTACTCATTTCGGAGACGCGCTCGGCAACGAGGGCCTCATCAATGTTCAGGCGGGCAAAATAGGAATTCGTTTTGAAATTTTGGATAGTCTCTTGAACCGAAGCGCGGATATGTTCCTGATTGTCTTGGAACTGCCGAAACAAATTAAATGATTCCCGCACCACCAGCGCGCCGATCATGATAATGGGCAAAATGATGATGATAGTAATAAGCGAGAGAGTGATGGCCGAACTGAGGTTCGGCCTTTTGAGGCGGTGCAGGATTCTTTGGTAGAGCGGATACGATAATCCAGCGATAGTAGCCGCCCAAAAAATGGCGTAGCCAAACGGCTGTAGAAGACGCAGAAAGAGCACCGTTACCAAGAGCAGTGAACCGATAAAAAGGTAATTGCGAATTTTCGTAAAATCCATAGAGGAAAATTAGTGGTTGAATTGGAATTAAGTTTTTTCAATTGTCATCCTGCCATCGACTGGCCCTGAGGGGCCGCCCACTCGGCCGTGTCCTCGACTCTGTCGTTCGAGACCCTGAAGGATCCTCAGACCCTTGAAGGGAGGGACGAGCGCAACACGCTCGGACTCGATGAGAGCTCGTGGCCGAACGGTCAGGCCCTCGAACGGGAGCGAGGCGACCGCGTGTCGCCATGGCTTTAGCGGTGGCACAAAGATCTCTGTCGGTCGTTGTTTCGCGAATGGGACAGAGATCCTTCCCCGCCAGCGGGCGGGTCAGAATGACAATTGGTGAAGCTCGCTATGAGTTCATTACAGATATATCTTACCAAATTTATTCTACCTCAGCAACTTGGCGTGAGGAGAGGAGTTCGCGAATGGTCGCGAGAGATACAATCCTCAGGAGCGGAATAAGTGTCAAGTATATAACTCCCCCAAGAGTTACAGAAAGGAGGAGAGGTAGTGGTTGCAGGAAATAAATCGCTCCCGCCATAATGCCGCTCGCTACCACAATTTTACTAAAGGTAAAAAGACGCGGGAAGTAGCGGGTAAAATGGTATACGAGTATGAGGAGTAGGATTCCGGCGTAGAGTTCCGAAAAAATAGTCACCCCAGCCGCTCCGAAAACGCCATAGCGAGGGATGAAGATAAAATAGGCGATGACGCTAATAATCGCGTCGGTAATAAAAACCAAGAGTGAATACCGCTGCCGATTGATAGCAAGCGCGATGTGACCAAATGTCATCCCAAAACAATAGCCGAGCACCGCGAGCACCAGCCAGCGCAGTACCGCGCCCGCCGCCACGAACTCACTGCCCGCGATCAGCCCCATAATAGGGCCGTGCAGCACAAAAATTCCCGCGAGCATCGGCAGAAGCAGCAACGCGTTGATATCAAAACAGAGCTGAAAATATTTTTTGAAATCTTCAGTCCGCGCGCGCGACCAAGCCTCTGCAATAAGCGGGAGCATGAGACCGGTAACCAGAGCGCTCGTCTGGAGAACCAAGTCAAGCACACGGTAGGCGGCGCCATAGAATCCAACCTCAGTCTGGCTCACATAGAGCGGCAGAAGCAACCGATCACCTTGCGAGTACATGGTGTTAAAAATTATCGCGAGCCCCACCGGCCAGAGGCGGGCAAAAATCGCTTTGGTAATTGTTTTGTCAATGGTAAAAACCACTCCCTCGCTCTTGATCCAAAGATACCCCGTAAAAATAATAGCTGGAACAGTAACCGCCGCGATAGTGGCGAGAAACCCCCGCCCCTGCCAAGCTACCAAGCTGACGCCAATTACCAAAAGCACCCGACTCAGCAGTTCTCCTACCGTAGCGACCCACATGCGCATCCGTTCTTGATAGTAACCAATAAATACCTGGTTGAGCGCCGAGGCTACAAACGAGATGGCCAACACAACAACCGCCAGTTTAATCTCCCGATTGTAGGGGAACAAGAAAATAATCGCGCACGCGAGCCCCTGAAAGAAGAGGGCGGTAATAAGCCGCCAAGTAAACAAAGTGCCAAACAATTTTTGTCGGTCGTACGTCCCTTGCGCGAGCATACTCGAAGTCACCAGGGTAAACCCAAAATCAATGAAGATGCCGACAAACTGAAGAAAGGCGCTCGCCGTGACATACCAGCCAAATTTTTCGGCGCCGAGGTAGCGCGTCATAATGCCGACCGCGATAACGCCAAGGATGGTACTGAGAGCTTTGCCAGCGAGCTGTATAATAGTATTGTGGGCGATTCTGTGGGTGATGCTCATAAAGAATGGTGAACTAATAGTGTTATTTCTATAGTTGACTCGACGTGGCCAAAAATTGACGAAAATTTTTGGCTGTCATCCGACTCAGAATGACAATTGGGAAAACCCTAAATTTAGTCCAGTGCGGTACAATTATAGCATATTAATGGCTGTTATAATATTCACGAAGGAATATCCAGCCGCCTGCGGTCAACATGGCAATCGACGTATGAACATGTTATACTTAGAGATATGCAAAAAAGAAATACCTTATCGGTAGGTCGAATGTTCGCCCTTATTTCCACGGGCCTGTTTATGGCTCTATTTAGCATTTCACCAGCCAAAGCCGCAAACGTCACCCACCCCGATTTCCGCGATACCTCCTACCAAGCCAAATTCGTCAGTCAATCTATCCCCGATCCGGTGGTCATCGAAGCCGGTACAACCAAGGAAGTTACTGTAAAAATAAAAAATACCGGCTCTGCGACCTGGAAGAAAGACGGTACCAATTTCGTTTCTATTTACACTTTCGATCCAAGATATCACCCGAGTGTGTTTGCTGGCAAATTGTGGAAAAGCAAAGATAAACCAATTCAAGTAGCTAAAACCGTTGCGCCCGGTGAAGTAGCTGAATTTTCCATCACGCTTTACGCTCCAGCAAAGCCTGGAGAATATACAGAACGTTTTTATTTGGCCGCCGAAAATAAAACCTGGATTAAAGGCGGATACTTTTACTTCATCATTAAAGTGGTGGAACCGGTTACCATTAGTTCAGTCCAAAAAGAAGTTCCGACTCCCATTGTCTCACCAGTAGTTGCGGACAGCGCGACGACTTCTCTTCCTCTCACGCCAACCACCCCTCCCGATTGCGTTTTTGATGAGTGCGCGCCCGTTACGCCAGTCCGAGAACTGATCCCCGAACCAACCATCCGCGTGGGTCTCTACAAAACCACCGAGGAAATTCGTTTTCAGTCGGAATTTCCCTATCAAGTATACGCGGGCGAAGAGCTACAGGGAGAATTGCCCCCCGGAACGCTCGCCCAACTCAATTACCATGAGGGGACATATAGTTTTAGTAGCATGGAACTAACGTTTGATTCTAAGAATTACCTACGCCTCGTGCCTTCTGACTCCAAGCATTATTTTCAAATTTTAAATTATCAGAGAAAGTTATCTGGCCGCGGGCAAATGAGTTTTAATATCTATCGCGGAACGATGGAGTACAAATTTTCTCCGAAGAGCGCTATGCCCTATATCATCAACGAACTGCCCCTCGACCTGTATGTTCGAGGTGTCACCGAAATTTCTGATGGAGCCAGCATTGAATATCTCAAGGCATTAAGTGTGGCAGCGCGTTCCTACGCTAACTCAAGGATTGATACCACGACTCCCAAAGATAAGCGCACCTTTGATGTGTACCCAACTACGGCCGACCAGCTGTACCTCGGCTACTTGTCCGAAGTCACCATGCCCCGCTACGCAAGCGCGGTGCAGGCCACCGCCGGACAAATGGTCACGTATAAAACAAAACCAGTCGTAACGTACTACTTTAGTCATTCCGATGGAAAAACCCGCGCCGGGAAGCAGCCGTGGCTACAGAGCGTCGAAGCCAAGCACGACAAAGGCCTGAAGATGCTCGGGCACGGCATTGGCATGAGCGGGCGCGACGCCATGCTGCGCGCTTCAAAAGATGGATGGAACTATGAGCAGATTTTGAAACACTACTATACCGGGGTAGAAGTAGAGAGAGTGTATTAAAGAATGTTCAAGTAAAAATGTTCAATGTTCAAATAACGTATTGATTATTGAACATTTTTATTTCTTACTTCACGGAGTGGTATTTCCGGTCCTCTTCCGCGAGTTCCGCTATCGTTTGCCGCAGTCCATCCGGGTTAGGAATATCGCGAATATGAAATTTTTCTACCGCTCCGGCAGTCTGGATAGACAGACTGCCATAGTTGAATGTAGAGGCGAAAAATCCTTTCACTTCTGAGGTGAGGTCTTGAATGTGATATAAATCTACTTCCGAAATAGTCCGCGCGAAGAGTCCGTGCTGTTGAATATGTAAGAGCCGATCGTTCGTTACGATAAGCAGATCCAGATAAAAGGTTACAAAATAGGTATAAAAGAATAGCGCGACCGAAAGATAATATATGCTCCCCAAAAGAACGAGTAGGGGAAAGGCGATGGTACTTTCGAGAAGAGTAGGAAAGACGCTTTGGGTGAGCCAGTATACCCCCATGGGCAATAGCAGCAGAAAAAACGAACCAATCAGAGTCGGCACCATGGTGATGAGATGGCGGCGCACTTTGTGGGCAATATGCTCGTAGGATTTTTGGTGGATGAATCTTGTTAAGTGCATACGGTGTCTAAAACTGAGGAATAGAATCAAAGCTTCCGAGCCAGTTACCATTCCACAGCGTAATTGGTTCCTGCCAATTCACTCCTTGGAGAAGGTACCACGTTGTCCAAAGCACCAAAAGTATAAAAACAATAAAAGCGCATGAAACAAAAAAACTGACAAACGTAAACGTGCCAGTACGGACCAGGTGCCCCAGGTTGATAAAAAAGAAAACCGAAAAACCGAGCAAGAAGAAACCGTAAATGAAGAGAATGAAATAGAGAGGAATAGTAATCATAAGCTACCATAATTGTAACAGAAAAGATTCGATGCAGCAATGAAGGGGAAACTAGAAATTGGAAACTCGGGACACTGAACTGATTCGTGATCGGTTCCCCAGTTTCCAATTTCTAGTTTCTAATTTCCCTCGTCTAATTTCCGATGCACAAACACCGTCGCCTCTCCCCAGCCCATGCGGCATTTACCGGAGTGCGTCATCTCAAAGAGCGGGGAACGGAGCGATTGGCTCAGCGTAATGACTTTGCTGCCGGGTTTTAGTTTTTCTAGTTTCTCTTCTAAATCAAGCATCAAGTTTTCTGGAAAGCAGGTGGTTTGCGCCAACACCACATCCCCGTCGGAAAAGTCGTGGTGTAAAATATCGCCTTTGATAAAATGAATTTTTCCAATTTGTTCCTCGGGCAGGTGCGGTCGTACCCCTGTCTCAAACCGTTCCAAAACTTCCTGTGATTTTTCGTAGAGTTCGTCGAGGATTTCTATGCCTCGTACTTCCCCAAACGGAGCGAGCAGCGCCGCGAGCAGTACCGCTTTGCCGGTGCCCGCACCAAGGTCGTAAAAAATATGTCCGGCGCTTGGTTCAACGGTAGCGAGGATAGTAACCATACTCTCAAGCGACACTTCGCCATAGGTAAGTGACTTGTCTTCCGCCGCAAGCCGCGTTTTTCCGGCGGCCGACAATCGGTAGCCATCCACGCCGCTGTATAATTGGTTAAAAATAAATCGGGTTGTGTCCTGGTGCATACAGGTATTGTTCAGCTTGCTTGTATCTTTTAGTTAGTGCTACTATAGTAGTATCATTTGTTCACTCCGCGGGTATCTATAGAATAGCAAGTTGTTCGAACTAAATCAATTATGATCTGCGCTTCCGAAAAAAAGTTGGTGTTGGAAAGAAAAGAAATTACCTATACGTTACGCCGCTACCGTCGTAGCCGCCGCCTTCGCCTGACCGTGAATTGCGACGCGACGGTGACCGTATCGGTGCCGCGTTTCGTTACGCGCCGAGAAATTGAACTATTCATCCGCCGCAAATTCCACTGGATCTTGGATAAGATAAATAATTTTAAAAATCACCCGCACGAGTGGTGTTGCAAGGGAGGCGGTGAACAATTTAAGCAGTATCGCGATTCGGCCCGGGAAATGGTGGTGAAAAAAATTCAACACTTCAACGAACATTATAAGTTCCCTTTTAATAGCGTTACCATTAAAAACCAAAAGACTCGGTGGGGGAGTTGTTCGGAGCAGGGGAATTTGAATTTTAATTACAAGCTCATTTTTTTGGAAGAACATCTCGTCGATTACGTGGTAGTGCACGAGCTGTGTCATCTCTCGGAACTCAACCACTCTGACCGTTTTTGGAGCCTGCTCGAGGAAACTATT
>DATDTU010000021.1:0-5641 GCA_035290705.1 Patescibacteria group bacterium | reverse complement strand
GCGACGACGACGCCAACATCCCCCGTGAACCCCCCTCAAGGGGGGATCATGTGGCGACCGCTCGCTACGAATACGACCACGACTGAATTTGATTTCGCAGGAACGCGCGGGGAATGGTATGTGTTTCGGGCGCGGGCGGAGGATGACTTGGGGAATGTGTCGGCGTGGGGCGTGAATTGTGAGACCTCACCTAGCCTCTCCTTGAAAGGAGAGGAAGCCTGTATGACAGCCAATCCGGTATTTGTGAATTGGTCTGGGGAAATTGTCGTCAACGAAATCGCCTGGGCCGGGACGTCGGCGCAGTTTCCGAATGATGAATGGATTGAGTTGTATAACAATACGAATCAGCCGATTGATTTGAAGAATTGGAAAATTTTGGTTTCGGGGAGGCAGGTTACGTATAACAAAGTGAATAATCTGATTGTTCCGGCGAATGGGTATTTCTTGCTCGAGCGGTCGCGCGATGAAGCGGTGAAGAATATTGCGGCGGATATTGTGTATACGCTCGCGGGCGGGTTGAATAATGGTGGAGAAAAAATTGAGCTTATTAAACCGAATGGGGAAAAGGCGGACGAAGTTGATTGTTCGAGCGGTTGGTTTGGCGGAGATAACGTAAAGTACCGTTCAATGGAACGAATGAACGGCGCGGTGGGAGGAAGTATCAAAGATAATTGGCGCAGTAACGAAAGTCCGCGGGTTACACCACGCACGTTTAATGGCGGGGAGGTGTATGGTTCGCCGAAGCAATCAAATTTTGGGTTTTATCCGTTGAATTTTCGGCAAGAGGAGACGAATCGCGTGTTGACTCCGAGTGGTAATCCGTATTTATTGCAATACTACGAAATTCCGGCCGGGTTTACTTTGACGATTGAGCCGGGAGTAATTATTAAGAGTTACTATGCTGACGCGAAAATTGACGTGTATGGAACATTGGTCGCGAAAGGAGACGCGCAGAAACCAACGGTATTTACTTCGGGCAGGGATCAATCGTTTAGTGATAGTCTGTGGAATACGGTGGTAGGAAATTGGAATGGCGCTAACCCGGCCGCTAAAGATTGGCAAGGGTTATTCTTTCGGCCCGGATCGTCGGGTGAATTGGATGGCATAGCATTTCGTTACGCGGGTAAGGAGTTTTTGCCGCCAAACGCCGGGTTCTTTACGCCGAAAGTTTCGCAAGCGATTCGGGTGGATCAGGCGAGCGTGCGGATAAGCAATACGCTTTTTAGAGATAACGGCACGACGAATATATATTTGAAGGGAGCGGTTTCGAGCGTTGTTGCTAGCGTTTTTAGCAATGGCGATCGCGCGGTGGAGGCGTATGATAGTGAGGTGACAATTCGCGATAGTCGGTTTGAGCGTTTTGCGAACGCGCAAGGGCCGATATATGTGAAGGGGCGGTGGCCGGAGCTCAGCGACCTGACGCTATCTAACAATATTTTAAATTTACCTTTTCTCGACCAAGTAAGTGTTACGGAAGCCGTGGAGCTGGGCAAGGCGACTCCCGTACACGCGAGCAGTATCATGGTTGGCTCCACCTCCACGCTCACCTTGAATCCAGGATCGGCGATTTATTTTGCCGGGTATGGGTTTATGGATGTGAAGGGGACATTGCTCGCGGATGGTACGCCTGAGGAGCCGGTGGTGGTGTCTGCGTTGTCGTCCTCTACCTACTGGAGCAATATGACGTTCACGAGTTCAACTTCAATCCTGCGCAATGTGATTATTGATCACGGCAATCGCTTGCTGCAACGCCCGCCAGAGAGTGACGGGATGTTGCTTCTCAAGAATAGTACGGTTACTGTGGAAAATTGTGTGCTTACTGATGTGATTGATGGAAACATTGTGCAGGAGAAGGATTCGAAGCTGATAATGCGTGATTGTGTGGTAGGGCAAAGCGTGAAGCCTACGTTCACGACTGTTGGCATTAAAGCGAGTGGGGGAGAGGTGCATGTTGATGATACGACATTTGAGAATCTTTCGATTGGATTACAGGGGACTGGTCAGCCGCTACCACAGCTAGACATGACTGATATGACAGCGGAGGATTTTGTGAATGTGGACAAAATCGCGGAGCCGGCGGAGTGGGTGGCGATGGTGCCGACGTCTACGGCGCCATAAGTATAGCAGAGGCGCCGACTTGACTAAGTATTACAACTGTAATACAATAATTGTATCATTCAATATTATTGTATGTATGCGTAAAGTTTTGAGTTTGTCTCTGCCGACTACTACTGTGCGACAGATACGAATACTCGCTAAGAAACGCGGGTATCACTCGGTCAGTTCGTATGTGCGGCATCTGTTTAAAGCCGATGAGGATTTGATTTCCGAAACTGAACTATTAAAAACCGCGCGCCAGGCTCGCCAGGAGTATCGCGCTGGTAAATCCATCAAAGCGAAGTCGCTGGCTGACTTGGTATGATAATAAAACAGATTTTATATTCCTCGACGTTTGTTGCTGAACTCAAAAAGTTGCCCACAGAGCCGGTAGCGTTAGCCGCGAAAAAAGAAAAAATATTTAAGGAAAATCCACTGCACCCATCGCTCCGGTTGCACCGTCTACAAGGCAAGTTAAAGGGGCTGTGGTCGATTTCTATTACCGGAGGCTATCGTATTATTTTTGAACGCGAGCCGAATGGCGACATCTTATTTGTTTCGATCGGTAAACATGATATCTACAGGAGTTTGTAGTTGTACGTTAAGGAGCAGCCCTTTGTGGGGCTTTTTTTGTTTCAGCCATTGATTATTATCTGAATTGCAGTTAAAATATGGATTATATATGATGACAAAGATTACCCAAGAAATTGAAGAATTGATTCGCAAAGCCGACGTTACCGGAGCTATTGAACTTACCACCCCACCCAAACCAGAAATGGGGGATGTTGCGTTTCCGGTTTTTGGGATTGCCAAAGCAGAAAAGAAAAATCCGGTTGAAGTCGCTAAGGAAATTACCGAAAAGCTAAAAGCTATAAGCTATAAGCCTGCCTCGCCGGCAGGTGGGCTAAAAGCTATCGAACGAGTTGAGGCGTTTGGGCCGTATGTGAACTTTTTTTTATCTACGCCACAGATTTCGCAGATGGTGATAAGTGAGATTGCGCAGATGAAAGAGAGGTATGGATCAAATACATTAGGGAAAGGTAAAAAGGTGATGATTGAATATCCGTCGAACAACACGCATAAGGAGTTTCATATTGGGCATTTACGCAATGTTTCAGTGGGCAACCCTCTTGTGCAGCTATATGAAAAAAGCGGGTACAAAGTGTATCCGGTCAACTATTTGAACGATTTTGGTGCGCACGTGGCACGATGTTTATGGGGGATTCTTAAATTTCATCAAGATGAGAAGCCCCCGGAGAATACACAAAAGTGGCTTGGTGAAATTTACGCGGAGGCGAGCGGGTATCTGAAAGAGCATCCGGAAGCGGAGGGGGAAGTAGCCGAGGTGTTACAGAAATTAGAAGCTGAAGACAAAAGTATTTGGCCGTTATTTATGCGGACAAGGAAGTGGAGTGTGGAAAAGTTCGACGAACTGTTTCAGGAGTTGGGAGTAAAACATGTTGCGGAATTCTATGAGAAAGACGTAAAAAAGAAGGGGCAGAAAATTGTGGATGAACTTTTGAAGAAAAAAGTTGCCACGGTGGGGGAGCGGGGCGCAATTATTATTGATTTGAAACAGTATAACTTGGATACCGCGCTGGTTCGGAAGGCGGATGGGGCGGGGCTGTATATTACGAGCGATTTATCTTTGGCAGAAGAAAAGTTTAAACAATTTGATGTCGACGAAAGCATTTATATTACTGGCCAAGAGCAGGTATTTTATTTCAAACAACTTTTTAAGGTGCTGGAACTCATTGGTTTTAAGAAAAAATTGACGCATTTGAGTTATGGTTTGGTAAATTTACCGGAGGGGAAGATGTCGTCGAGAACAGGAAACGTGATTTTGTACGAAGATTTACATGATCAGGTGTTTGAACGGATGCTCGCGGAGACGAAACAGCGACATCAAGACTGGAAAGAAAAGAAAGTTACAGACACGGCTTTTACATTAACGCTTGCCGCGCTTAAGTTTGATATGATGAAGCATGAGGCGGTGAAGAATATTACGTTTGATATTAAGGAGGCGACGTCGTTTGAAGGATTCAGCGCGCCGTATGTGCTGTACGTTGTAGCGCGTATTAATTCGTTGGTACGAAAATCGCATTCCCCCCTTGAGGGGGGCTCGCGGGGGGGTGTGAGATCGGTGAGCGTCGCGACGCGCAAACTACCTCACACCCTCCTACCCCCCTCAAGGGGGGATTTGGCCAAGTTTGAGTTGTTGAAACAACCAGAGGAAAAAAAGTTGGCAATGCTTATGGGAGACTATGGTGAGGTAGTTAAGAAAGCGCTGGAGACATATAATCCATCAGTCATCGCGCGCTACGCTTTTGATTTGGCACAGGCGTTTAATGAGTTTTATAATAAGCATACTATTTTGAACGCGGAAGATCCGGAGCTAGTGCAGGCGCGGCTGGCACTGTCGGTGGCGGTGAAGCAGGTGCTTGAGAATGCGTTGGGGGTGATGACGATTGAGGGGGTGGAGGAGATGTGAGAAACACGAAGCGAGTGCACGAATCGATACGAAATTATATTGTAGAGACGCTCTGAGAGCGTCTATTTTTTTGGTGTCGATTAGTGTCAGTGGCTTCGTGTTCCCTTGATTTTTTTATATTGCTGTGGTTAACTTAGGCTATCTTCGCCATGACAGGCGGATACATCCCTGGCCACGAGGGGTTCGTGGTAACTCACTGAGAGAGGTGTAGCCATGTGGCTCAGGATTGCTTTCGGCCTCGTTACGCTGTACGCGGTGTTGGTCACCTACGCCCTGTTCGTGCGCAATCCGTTGCCGTGGCCGGACAAGGGTGGGGCCACCTTCACCACCTCGTCGCTCGAGGCGTTCCGGGCCGTGGTCAAGCTGTACAGGCACTTCGGTTGGGAGCCTCGGTACCGGCTCGATTCGACCGGCATCAAGCGCGCCATGTTCGATGACGGCTTCTTCGTGAACTATACCGACCCCGCACTCCGCGCTACGATGGGGAACCCCGTCGGTGGCAAGACGTTCGTGGTGGATGACCCCGTCAGGGCGGCGCAGGAAGGCATGGAGATCCTCGCCGCGTTCAATCCCCGCAAGCTTCCGCACTTCACTGACGACGTGAAGCCGGATGACCTGGTGGCCATCGGTTCGGAGGCAGCACCTGGCCAGATCTTCGTCTTCCGCAAGCACATGCTCAAGCTCGGGCCGAGGCCGCCGCGCTGGACGGAGGACTGAGGGGGGCCTTCCGCAGCTTATTCGTTTCAAGGACGATGAAGGACGACGACGCGTCCAACGTCGTCCTTCTAGTCCTTTTGCAAATAATATTTGTTTACAGAAGGAAGAAAGTAATCCAATAACACGGATTATTTTTATTTTACAGGTAGTAGAAATTGAAAAAATGGTGTATACTGTATGTATACATAAAATGTCTCTTAAATAGGCGGGAAAGGAGGAAAGTGAGGGTATGAAACTTCAAGGGAGCGGGAACAATTATCAGGCGTGGGAGGTTGACGTGAAAGACTTTCCGGAACAAGGGACAACTCAAGAACAGTTGTTTTTTTTGTTAAGGTA
>DATDTU010000020.1:0-5773 GCA_035290705.1 Patescibacteria group bacterium | reverse complement strand
GTGGATGGGGAACTGAGTAACGAATATTATACCGGCGACACCAAGCCGCTCGTAGGGAATAGTACCAACCCCTTGTTGATCGGGCGTCGTGGCGCGACCGCTGACGATTTCTTCGCGGGTTCGATTGATGAAGTAAAGATATATCAACGTTCGCTGAGTGCGGGGGAAGTTAAGGATCATTACGACAATAGTTGGGTATGTCGCGTTGCGAGTCTCCCCCCTGTCGCCAAAGCCAAAACACCTACCTGTGGGGATGGAGAAGTGGATCAAAACACCGAGGCCTGTGACGCGGGGGCTAATAACGGCAAAGAGTGCCCCCCAGGGTATGGTAAAACTTGCTCCTTCTGTTCGGCCGATTGCCGCAATGTGGTGTTTGTGGAACCCAAAGAATCTTGTGGGGACGGTATTATCCAATTTAGCGAAGTGTGTGACGCGAACCCGGTTACCAGACTAATGTTTGCCGCGGCCACTGGTACCGAAACCCTCCAAACCAAAGATCCCAAAGGCTATGAAGTGCTTGCTTGTACCGATCCTCGTATCCAAGAGGCGGGGAGTTTCAAGAAAGGCACGAAGATTTGTGTCAACTGCTCAACTATTTTAGTAAAAGAAACTAATTCCGCCGCCTGTGTTACCTGCGGCCGCGATGAGAAAAATGGAGTGACGGTCGCTGGTTCGGTTATTAACGCGCTTAATCCTGTTTCCACTGATCCGATGTATTCCATTACCGGCGATACCGAAGGGGGTTATCTGGATCTGTATATAGCGAACTCCTATAGTGATGCTCCTCGCCGCGTCGCCGCGGCTCGTGATCCTAACCCGCGGTATGAATTTAAGGAAACGCTCGCCGGCACGGGCGCGGCCGCTAAAATTAATAGTAACGCTTTGTGTTATCAGGGAGAGGCGCCGAACTACACCATGATTCTTAATGTCGACGAAGCTCGTAAGTACGATAACTTCGAAGTATTCAGTCAGCCCGAACCATGGCGCTATGATTTGATTGTTTCACCAGTCATGAGCGTGCGCGGATTGAAACATCGCCTAAGCGGCGCGGACGTGAATCTGCCCAACAGCGCCACCCCAGATACCATTCGTATCGTCGTCAGTTGGACAAACGACAGCGAATTCTTTGGTGGTTTTAGCAAACCGGATGAAAATACCCCTCCGACGTTTGAAGGCATCGGCGGCGCCACTCCTGTTACGACGCGCGACTACTATAGTCAGCCTTTTAACAATTTTAACAACTCATGGAATATCTGGTATCATGGATTAGGCAACACGGTTGGAAAGACACACATTCAGTCGTATACCGTCGATACCGCGCGCATGACAACAAATACGTACTTCTTCTATGTGAAGACGCTCGGAGCAAATTTCCCCATGCGAACCACGGGTAGCGCGGCGCGGCTCAAGGTAGACGTGTATTTCCCCGAAGACACCGGCGGGCCGATTTATTATAATTTATTCTCGCGCCCCAGCCGCACTTTTTATCTCAGCCGCGCCGAACCATCCCCGAATGGCCAAGCCTCCTATTGGCAGGTATTCACTATAAAAGACGCGGTGAGCGAACCTGACGTGACCAAGCGTATTACCGAGGCGTCCTATGAGAATCCTGCCACCAAGGAGGTCACTCACTTTAGTAACGGTCAGACGCTCACGGGCGTCGCCCAAATGAGATAAGAGTATGATATTTAAAAAATTATTAGTACTCGTTAGTATCATAGCCCTGCTCGTAGGGGCAGGATTTTTGGGTTGGTGGGGATGGAAAAAAATTACCACCTCACATCAAACCAGTAATGGGCAACAAACCTTGAGCGAACAGGAAAAACAAAAAATAGCTGAACGAGAATCAATCAACAAAACCATGGAAACCATTGAGAAGAAAGACGCCGACTTTGACGGTTTAAGTAATGATGAAGAAAAACGTCTCGGCACCAACCCAGAAGTTGCCGACACCGACAGCGATGGCCTCTTGGACACCTATGAAGTGCAAAAGTTCAAAACCAACCCCCGAGCGGCTGATACTGACGGTGATGGCATGACCGATGGCAACGAAGTAGGGAAAGGCCTCAATCCACTTGTTAAAAATAAAAGTTAATCATACTCTTACTCATTTAATTCCATCTCGTATGTTTGATGACCAAATCGATGCCAAAACAGTGCCGCCGCGAAACTTGCCGGTAGAACCGGATGATATGTTCGCCGGCGTGGAGCAAGGCGAAGGCGCCCTGCCCGTGCCGGAAAATAAAATTCCCGACGCGCTGTCCGCCGGAGTGTTGAAGAGAAAAGAGCCTGTCGCCGAAGTGATGCCGACCCTGCCCAGCAGCCCCGCGCACAATCCTCCTCTGGAAACCACTTACTCCATGAAAACCCCCATTTTGGGCAAGGTTATTTTTGTCGTACTGCTCCTGGGAATTCTCGGCGGAACCGCTTTTGGCGGTTGGTGGGTGTATCGTACCTACGTGGCGCAAAGCGAAGACGCCGTTGATTTGACCGATCTTATAACCACCCCGGTCGATACCACCGACTCCATACCTAGTCCGACTGATTCCCAGATTCCTGCCCCGGTGGTTTCTCCTCCTGCCACCGATATTCCGAGCCAGATAAAAAATGACGTGATTCTTTTTGGCGAAGGGGTCGATACGGATAAGGATGGATTAGACGATATTCGGGAACAAGAAATAGGCACGAACCCAAACCACACTGATAGCGACAGCGATGGTTTGAGTGATGGCGACGAAGTAATCGTGTGGAAAACTAATCCGTTAAACGAAGATTCGGATGGCGATACGCATGCGGATGGCAAGGAAGTAGCCAACGGCTATAATCCACTGGGAGCAGGCAAGTTGGTGAGCCCCGCAACCAGCACCTCCGCCACGAGCACTAAATAACCGCGTATGTTTGGGAGCAAAAAAGAAGATAAAGAACATGTTACTATTGCTGTAGATACTATTCCTACGGAATTTTATGCTGGCGCAAATCCGGTAGTTACTTTTAAAACAGTAAAAAAGGAAGTCGATCTCAGCGCGCTTTCGGCGGCTGACAAACGACACCTCGATAAAGCGACCGCGGCGGGAAGTGGCGAACCCCTGCATCCTGTGAACCTGCTGACCAATCGGAAATTTTTGATTCTCACCGGCCTAGGAGCTTTTGTTCTTTTGGTTGCCGGGGTGAGCGCCTATTATTGGTATGACGCCAAACGTCAAGAGCAAGAGAAGGCTGCTCCTAGCAATAACGTTTCCGCAGTGGTGCCGACATCGCCGCCCGATAACCAGGCCCCGCCGCCACCGGTAGTCTTGCCTGAGCCAGCGACCAGCACTCCGAACAATCCGCCGCCGGCTACTTTACCGGACGCCTCCTTGGAATTTCCCAGTAGCGTATTACCCGATAGTGCTGACTTAGATACCGACGGCTTGACCGATCGAGAGGAGGAATTATTTAGTACCGACCCGGCTGTTCCCGATTCGGATGTCGATAAATACGCCGATAGTCACGAAGTGTATAATCTCTATAATCCATCGGGGAAAGAACCGATGAAAATTATCGATTCTGGGCTCGTCAAAGAATTTGTAAATCCAGTATTTGGCTATACCGTCTATCACCCCACCAACTGGGCGGTTGGAGCTGTTGACCAAAATTATCGGACCATGCTGTTCAGTACTATCACCGGAGAAAACATTGAAATCCGGGTAATTGATAAGGAAGATAAGGAAACGTTGGCGGATTGGTTTGCCAAATGGGCGCCCACAGAAAAATTTGCTGAGCTCTTGTCATTTAATTCGGTCTTTAAAGAAAAGGGGTTGCGACGTGCTGATTATTTAGTCTATTTTTTTGAAGACAGTAAACGAGTATACACCATAGTGTATCATCTAACAGATACCACCACGGTGAATTATCGTACGGTAGTGAAAATGATGGCGCGTAGTTTCCGTCTTCCTACCAATACCAATACTATCCCACTGCCGATTGTCGAAGAAGGCGCTTCCGCTCCTACGAGTACCGCCTCAACCACTGTCCGCTAACTTTTTTAGTGTATGCTGTCTGTTTCCGTGCGCGAGGAGTTTCCGTCGCTCGTTTCTAAAGCGCGTATCATTCGGGTGGTAAAGACTGCCGCCAAGTACGAACCCAAAATAACCGGCGCGGTGGAGATCTGCACCGTTTCACGCGAGAAGATAAAAAAAATAAACGCTCGCTATCGTGGTATCAATAAAGTTACCGACGTACTTTCCTTTGCCTGGCAGGAGGGAACGAGGTTTCCGGGCACGGCAACGCTTGGTGAGCTATATATTTCACCACAAAAAATTGTCGCTCAGGCTCGGGAGTTTAACGTAAGCGCGGAAGAAGAATATATCCGGATGCTCATACACGGACTCCTGCATCTGGTGGGTTATGACCATATGATAAAAAAAGACGCGCAAGAAATGTTCGCGCTCCAAGAAAAAATCGTGGCAGAGATATTCTCCCAAAAGAATTAGGTATATGCCGATGAATCGTTTTGTACAAAGTTTTCGGGACGCGTATCAAGGAATAAAATACGTCGCAAAAACCGAACAAAATTTTCGTATTCAGATCGCAGGTTCGGTGGTGGTACTTGTCGCCATGATTGTTTTTCCGCTCGAGAACTGGGAACGAGTGGTCGTGATATTACTCGTGAGTATGGTTTTGATTATGGAACTGCTCAACACCGCTCTCGAGCGTTTTGCCGACCTCTTGAAGCCAAGGCTCCATCACTACGTATTGGTAATTAAAGACATTATGGCCGGAGCAGTGCTCCTCACCGCCTTGGCGGCGATACTCATTGGATCCATTATCTTTTTTCCGCACTTTATCGCTTTGTTCAGATAGTGTATACTATATACACTTTGAACCCATTTAGGGTTTCACCAATTGTCATTCTGAGTCGGAGCGAAGAATCTTTGTCCAATTCGTGAGAAGATGACCGACAGAGATCTTTCGCTCCGCTCCCGTTCGAGGGCCTGACCGTTCGGCCACGAGCTCTCATCGAGTCCGAGCGTGTTGCGCTCGTCCCTCAGAGTCGAGGACACGGCCGAGTGGGCGGCCCCTCAGGGCCAGTCGATGGCAAGATGACAGACCAAGTCATTCTCGTATTAACGTACCCACAGTTCACGTGCTATGAAAAGAAGAGACGAAAACCTTATTGTCGGCCTAGATATCGGCTCCTCCGCCGTTCGTATGGTGGTTGGCCAGGCTACTGCTCAGAGCGATATCGATCGCGGTGAATTACAAATTTTGGGAGCGACCGAATCCGCTTCGAGCGGAGTGCACAAGGGAGTGATTAACAGTATTGAAGACGTCGTCTCCTCAGTTTCTGATTGCCTAGAAAAAGCCGAACGCATGGTGGGCGTACCCATTAGTAGCGCCTGGATTGGCATTTCTGGGTTACACATTCTTTCGCAAAATAGCAAAGGGGTAGTGGCTGTTTCTAAAGCTGATAACGAAATTTCCGAAGAGGATGTTACCCGAGCCATCGAAGCTTCGCGGGCTATCGCCACGCCCTTAAACTACGAAGTGCTGCACGTGTTGCCGCGCAGTTTTAGTATTGATGGCCAAGGCAAAATAAAAGATCCCATTGGCATGACCGGCATTCGGCTGGAGGTTGATTCACAGATTATCCTGGGTTCGTCTTCACAAATCAAGAACTTAACGAAAGCCGTCTATCGTACCGGTTTAAATATCGAAGATCTCGTGCTCGCCATTTTGGCCACCGCCGAGGCGGTGGTGACGCGCCGCCAAAAGGAAATCGGAGTGTTGGTAG
>DATDTU010000019.1:0-10346 GCA_035290705.1 Patescibacteria group bacterium | reverse complement strand
GTAATTTTTTCTACCGAGTTATCTTCGCGCCACACAATAAACTCATGGCCAATTTCTTCCTCAAGCCCCGCTTTGATAAAATCACCAACTTCCGCCGACCACAAATCTCCAATGGTAGAAAAATAATTCCGCAGGCGTTTGTAGCGGAGGTAGGTGATTTTGGGGAAGGAGGCGAGAGCGGCGTGATAGTTCATAAAATTTGATCCAGATTTCCAGATAATCCAGATCAACGGATGCCACAATTCGTATCTGTAAATCTGGATTATCCGGATATCCGGATAAAACTACATCAATTTTAGTTGCTGTTGACCGAAGTGTCAAACTCAGATTTGTTTATTGATTTTTGTTAATTTTTTGAATCCTGATTTTGTACACACAAACACATCCTCCAACCTCACCCCTCCCCACCCCGGAATATAAATCCCTGGTTCAATCGTAAACACCATTCCTTCTTGCAAAACATCTTTACTCGTTGGACTCAATACCGGTCGCTCGTGAACTTCTAATCCAACTCCGTGCCCCAAGGCGTGGCCAAAGTATTTGCCATAGCCCTTTTTTGTTATGTAATCACGCGCGGCTTTGTCGATGTCGGAGCATTTGACGCCCGGGCGGACTTTTTTCGTGGCAAGTCGCTGGGCTTCGAGGACGATGTGGTAGATTTCGAGTTGTTTGCGAGATCTCCCCTCAATCCCCTCCTCTGCGGAGGAGGGGCGGAGCCAACCCCTCCCTTCCGCAGAAGGGAGGGTAGGGTGGGATTTCGATGTCACAAGCAGCGTCACCGTCTCGTCCGCGTGATAACCTTGGTACACTCCACCAAAATCAATCGTCACCAACTCACCAGCCTTTATTTTTTTCTCCGACGCTTTCCCATGTGGCATGGCTCCGCGAATTCCCGAAGCAACGATGGTGTCGAACGCCAATTTCTCCGCGCCATGTTTGCGCAAAGCGAATTCGAGTTTAAAGGCAATGTCAATCTCACGTACTCCCGGTTTAATGTACCGACGAATTTCATTAAACGCCAGCTTATTAATCTGCAAAGCTTTTTCTAGTTTTTTAATTTCGTCCTTACTCTTAATTATTCGCATCTCCGCCGGGTCCTCGGTAATTGGCACTAACGCAATTCCTTTTAATTTTTTCTTTAGTCGCAGGTATTGGTTATAACTTACGGTTCCTGCATCAAAACCCAATCTTTTCCCGCCGAGGCGGGATCCCGCTCGCGGCGGGATAATCTTATAATCTTTTCCGCCCGAGGCGGATCCGCCTTGGGCGGACAATCTTTCGCTAACACTTATAAGCAAGTCTTGTTTAATTTGAACAACAATGTAATTCTTAACCTCCCGCTTCGCCTGTTCGGTGTATCGCGAATCAGTGAAGAAAAATTGTTTTTTGCGAGTAAGTAAAACAAGTCCGTTTGTCCCCGTGAAGCCGGTGAGGTAGCGGACGTTGAGGAGATTTGTAATCAGGATCGTGTCCAAAGAGTATTTTTTAAAGTAATTATTGAGAGTCGGATGGAGCACAGACTAAATATTAAGAAGATATTGAGCGGATACTGAGAAGATATTATAAAATATTTTCTCAATATTCTTTCAATATTTGTTTAATATTTTCAATTACTTTTTCAACTACCTCTTTCAAAACCTTCTGTTCTTCTTTCGTAAATTTTCCGAGCACAAAATTTGCAGTGTCGCCTATTGCCAACACCCCCCGTGAGCCCCCCTCCCCTCGGCTCGAGCTCCCGTTCAGGGTCTGAGGACCCCTCAGGGTCTCGAACGACGGGACGAGAGCGAGGGGGGAATTTGTTGGCGCCACCCCAACGCGAATACGCAAGAAGTCTTTTGTCCCTAAGTGTTCAATAATCGATAACACGCCATTATGCCCTGCCGCCCCTCGATCCTGCTGCACCCGAATTTCTCCCAGTGGAATGTCTTTGTCGTCATGAATGACAACCAGATTATCCGGTTTTAGTTTATAGAAAGACAATAGCGCCTGGACTGACTCACCCGAGCTATTCATATATGTCTGTGGTTTCGCGATAACTGTACGTCTTCCTTCAATTTCTCCCTTACCAACTTCAGCCCGGTGTTTTTTGTCAGCCGTAGTCCGTAGTCCATAGTCCGTAGTCAGTTTATCAACTACCACAAACCCCACATTGTGTCGGGTTCGCTGGTATTGTTTCCCTGGGTTCCCCAGACCAACTATCAATTTCATATTACTGTCGTTTTGTTTTGGTAAGCTTCATCACAATCGGACTCGCAAAAAAACCAAATGTTTCACGCAAACGATTCTCCAGGTATCGCACGTAAGAAATATGGAGCGAAGTATTTGACTTAACTAACACCTCAAACATCGGTGGATTATAACCCAACTGTTGGAAACCAAGAATTTTGGGGTGGCGCACGCCTTTGCCGCGGGTGGGAAGATGGCGTTTGGTGACGTTCAAAATGAATTCCCGCACCTTAGCTTCATCCAAGACCAGGTTGCGCCCTTCCCACGCTTCTTTGATAAGGGGGAAGATTTGATGGATGCGGTAACTTGTCTTAGCGCTTACAAAAACGATCGGAGCAAAGTCAAGGTGGGGGAATGAGTTATAAATACTTTTCTTCGCATCATTGCGGAACGCGTCACTATTATCTTCGGACTCGTCCCATTTATTCACCACAATAATGACGCTCCGGGTATGCTGGCGCAGCAGCCCCGCGAGCTGTTGATCCTGGTCCGCGATCGGCTCGGTCGCGTCCAGCACCAAAAGAACTATGTCCGACCTATTCACTGTCGAGATACTTTTGCTGATACCGATTTTTTCGAGTTCACCTGAGACTTTCATTTTGCGCCTGATTCCGGCGGTGTCTATAAAAAGAATGTGCTGTCCTTCAACTTCTACGAGTGTATCATGTGGTTCACGGGTCGTATGTGGCATCGGGCTTACAATTACCCGTTCTTCGCCGATAAGTTTATTGAATAACGATGATTTACCCACATTCGGCCGACCCATGATGGCGACCTTGATAGGCTCAAATTCTTTTACTTGTTTAGGACGTCGCTTGGCTTTATTCAGATAGCCATAGAGAACATCGAGGAGTTCGCCCACATTCACGCCATTCGCGGCCGAAACTGGCATCGGTTCGCCCAGACCAAGTTGCCGCCACTCTTTGTCGTGGACCATTGCGTGCATCGCCGGGTTATCGGCCTTGTTCGCAACCAACACTATGGGCTTGTCTTTTATTTTTTTCAGAAGACGCCTCGACAGCTCCCGTTCCTGCGGCAAGAGTCCGGTTTGGATGTCCGTCACAAACACAATCACGTCAGCTTCGCTCATGGCAATTTCTGTTTGCTTAATAATATCTTCCTCAAGCGGAACATCTTCCGAAAAAGTAAGTCCACCGGTATCAACAAGACGGAAATTTTTTCCTCGCCACGTTACTACGCCAACATTGCGCGTGCGGGTGGTACCGGGGATATCCGACACCAGCGCGTGACGCGATTCGGTCATCTTATTAAACAGAGTCGATTTGCCAACATTAACCCGGCCGACGAGAGCGACGGTAGGAAGGTTCTGGTCAACGATTTTGGCGGGGGTGGCCATATTTCAAATGCTTTAACAGATTTACACGGATGGTTACAAATTTTCACGGATCACGGATATTCTGTTACGATACACGATACACGTAGGACGATACAATCGACACGCGTATCGTTATATGTGTATCATGTATCGTTTAAATCTGTGATCCGTGAAAATTTGTAACCATCCGTGAAGATCCGTTTCCGCTCTTGATCATTCCTTCAGGTTCTCTCCCAATATTACCAGTAAATCCGCCTCACTACTATACTTTGGTCCGGCTTCGTTCCCGGTAGTGGAAGGGTCATTGTAGCTCTCTTGGAGCCAGGCTGGCAAAATGGTGCCGGTAGGAGTGTTCAATTCCTTGCTCAGAGCGGCAACAGCTTCTTTGGGAGTGTTGGGATTTAAAATATAAATAGCAGTGACTGCCACTGGCCGTTTGAGACTATTGCCAATCGCGATAACGGTGAATCCTTTCTCCTCTAATGTTTTTTCCACCCGCGCCGCAAACCCCGGGCGCCAGGTTCCGTTTTTGATTTCCACTTTGGCCGAGGGGAGCAGGGGGTGATTGTCGGTCGCGAGAGGAACAGTAGTAGTGGGAGTAGTGGTGGCGCTTAGTTCAAAAATATTTTGAATTGCCACATTGATAGTATCAAAATTTCCGCCCCGCGGCATCAGCATAAAGGCGCCTGATTCCCCAATCGTATTTACCAGGTAGCCGTTTACACTGTTATCAAGCACGAGAGTGGCCACTTGGTCAGTTTGTATTTCCCTGCCAATGCTGGCCAAATACATCATCTGACTAAAATCTAAGTTGCTAGAAATGTGAGTGGAAAGCGACTCGAGAATACGTTGTACTCGTGCTGGGTTCGTATACGTACCGAAGGAAAGGAGCCGCTCCTTAAGCGCTACCAGCACTTGTTGCTGACGTCGTGCCCGCGCAAAGTCCGACGCTTCACCATTTGACCCGTGGCGAGAGCGGCTATATATGAGTGCCCGTTCACCGTTCATCAGCTCTGGTCCGGCTTCAAAACTGACCGTCTGGTACGTGTCGTGTGGCCCCGGGTATGATCGATCGACAAAGGAACGTTCGACATTAATAGTAACTCCTCCCACTTCGTCGATAATTTCTTTGAAAGCTTCAAAATCGACTCGTACATAGTACGGGATATCCATGTTAAAGGTCTCGGCAAAAATTTTTCGGGCGTATTCTCCACCGCTCCCAGGGGAAGATGCTTCACCAAAGTGGTTGACTATATTGACTCGTCTCCACCCGTGCCCGGGAATTTTTACGCTTAAATCACGCGGAATGGAAATCATGGCTACTTCCTTGGTACTCGGTTTTATACTCACTATGATATTCGTGTCGGTTAGATATGGCCCATCGTGCCCGGGGCCGCCCATGCCTAAGAGGAGGATATTGATGCGATCATTTTGTTGACCCTCAATAACCGTATCAGGCTGAAAAATGAAATTTTTCACAGTCGTGAGAATACCAATTTTTTTTGGGCGAAGAGTCAGCGGATCATACGCGTTAGGGTCCTCTGGCCAGTTCGCCAAAGTAAAATGACGTATGCCGAGGAGACATGCCACCACGACTACAATAGCTATAAAAAAATACAGCTTCGATTTCTTTTTAGGCTGTTGGTTCTCTGCGGCGGGAGGAGCAGAAAGCGGCTGTGGTTTAAGGAGATTGAGGGTCATAAAGCAATGGGCGTATTATACTACTATACGATGACGATTTCAACCCCGTATAAGTAACCTTGAACCTCTTATTTTTTTGTGGTATAGTAGAGATACTGTGGCTCTAAACTCACCGGATGATTAGCTCAGCTGGTTAGAGCGTTGCATTCACATTGCAAAGGCCACTGGTTCAAATCCAGTATCATCCACCATTAAAAAATTTTCAAGTAATAATTTTTCAATTTTCAATGGCCGTTACGCTTGCTCCCCTTACTTTTTGTAACTTGTACATTGAATATTTTTACTTTTTACTTTCAGCTATGCCCAAGGATTTAACGAAAGAAAATATCAATGTCGGTAGAGTAATCTACGAATGGACCGTACAAGAGTACGAGCAATACGATCGCAATCGACGCTGGTACATGATAATGGGCGGAGTTGGTATCGCGCTGGTCGCGTATGGTATGCTGACCGAAAATTATCTCTTCGCTTTGCTTATCATCCTGTTTGGTATCGTGCTGTACTTGCACGACATGCAAACGCCGCTCCAAGTTCCCTTCGCCATTACCGAAACCGGCATCATTGTGGGCCGCAAGTACTATCGTTTTAGTGAACTCAAAAATTTTTGGCTAATTTACAATCCTCCGGAAGTCAAAAATTTATATTTTGGTCTGCCCACTCTTATCAAACACCGCATACAAATACCTTTGCATGATTACGATCCCCGACCGATTAGAGAATTTTTGAGCCAGTACTTAACTGAGGATTTAGAGCAAGAAGAAGAGCCCCTGAGCGACCGGATGGCGAGGCTCTTGAAACTTCATTAAAAATAAGGTATATTATTGATCTCCTAAGCAGAGCCCCCCCCGAGGGGTTCTTTTATAAGAGATACGCACTCGTCGTTCAATGGATAGGACATTGGCCTGCGAAGCCGAAAATCAAGGTTCGACTCCTTGCGAGTGCACACTAATGAGTCGTTTCAGCCCGTCGCTGCGGGCTGATCCGCCTTTGGCGGACAATGGAGGTTCGTGGGGCATACGCCCCACGCAAGGCTATCCAGCCTTCTTCGCCGGCGAACGTGTGGGGCGGATTCCCCATGCCGGGCGACTCCTAACGAGCGCACAGAAGCCTTTACCAAAAGGCTTTTTGTAATAGTTCCCTTGACTTTCGGTCAAATAAGAGGTACCTTGGAAAATACAGTAACTCTAATACTTACGTATGAAAAATAACAAATTTTTTCTTCCCGGAGCCGCGCTTCTCGTTGGTTTACTAGTACTTGGCGCCAGTTGTACTACTGGTACCCGGAATCCTAACGATGGATCTCCAACCACTACACCGCCGAGCGTTACTACCACAAGTACCTACGGCACCCTCGTCGAAATGTGGTTTGAAGGCTGGGACAGAATGTATTATGAATTTACTTACCCGACGAATTTTACCGTGCAAGGCAGGAACCCGGTGGTGCTGGAAGATAGAAATAGCGGGACGAAAATGACTATCAAAGCTTCTTCGGAGGCAGGTCGTGGCTATACGCCCGAGACCTATTGGCAAGAAGAAAAACCCTGTCCTGATTGCGCTAAAAAAGAGAATACGGTAAATATCAAAGGCGCATCCGACATGCTGACTTATGGCAATGCTGATAAACACTATGTGCTGTTCAATGGACCGATGCTTTTTGTGGTAGAAACCATCCGACCAAGCGACACGACCGACCGCATTCTCGAATCACTAACGTTTATAGATAACCCAGAAAAGAGCGCGCGGATGATGAAGGTAAAAGCGGCTTTAGTGGTAAATGAAGGAGATATTCCAGCGGGGAAAAAGTTTGGCAAAACAATTGGCTGCAACGATCAAATTGTTTTAGAGACTCGCTATGTCCGAAAGTCCCCTCAAACGCTTAATGCCGCCTTTACAGAATTATTCAGTCTCAAGGAACCGCATTACGGAGAATTTGGTATTGAGAACGGCGTAACCACCCACAATATACTTGCCAAAACCGGTTTGAAATTCGACCGCGCCACCTTAGAAGATGGCACTGCCAAAATCTATCTCACGGGCGAAGTTTCGGGTCTCGGTGGTGTCTGCGACCAGCCTCGTGTCCCAGCGCAGATAGAAGAGACAACAAAACAGTTTTCAACGGTGAAAAAAATGGAGATGTATTTGAATGGGGAGTTGGTGGATTGGGAGGAGATGTTTCAGAGGATGAATAGAGGATAAAGAAACCGGAAATGGGAAACTTCCGCCAAAGGCGGATCAGCCTGTGGCTGAAGAAATTTGAAATTAGGGAGCGATTGTGTAGAGACGCCTTCAAGGCGTCTTTTGGCTAATTGTAGCAATTTAGATGTTAACCCATTGACAAAAGCTGTTACTTCTGCTACAATCGCAAGTTCAATTTACGCTTGTTTTGGGCTAAAATGACTACAAGCCATTGAACAAGTTCTTTTATAATTTGACTTAGAAATTAAGATGGACGGCGCTCATGCGCCATTGAAGAAAGAGAGGAAAGCACATGGCACCTTCCAGCCGCATCGCCCTGTTCGCGCTCTGCTTCATGATCTGCGCTTACACCAACCAGGTCGCCGAGGCCAAGCCATCCGCCAAGCCCACCAAGACCATAAAGAAAACAGACCCCAAGAAGCGCATCTGGCTCGGCTACCTGCTCATCGACGAGGTGAATCGTCGTGTCGCATTCCTCTTCATCGAAGACGGTCGGGTGAGCATGGAGAACGCGGTGGCGCCCAAGCCGATCCAGGAGGACGGGAACACCATCTTCGTCGCGCCTTCGAGCGTCTTCGAGAAGGCCGAGGTCATCCTGGCCGCCGATGGCAGTGTCTCGGTGCGGTACCACATGGAGGACTGTACCATGATCGGACCGGTACAAAACCTCATGGCGAAGGACTCGGCGGCCGGCATCACCGGCATCGCGCACAAGGCGTACGTCGACAGAATGGACTATTCGCCAGAGTGTGGCGAGGTCTTCCGACGTCTCGGCAACGGCCTGCGCTGACGCCAACGCTCCACCAACCGCTCAACACCGGACGGCGGAGCTTTCGAGCGCCGTCGTCCATCTTAGTTTCTAAAATCACTGCTGTATTACCTTGTAACAATTACTGTTTCAACAACTAAATTCGTTACTTACTAACGGCTTTAGTTGTCGAAGCAGCCACGGGCACTGCTTTGTGTTCTTTGAATGGACCCAGACCAGGCGTCTCCCGGACGCCATTGTGTCCTGACATTGTATGTCTGGACAAGAAAGGAGCGGCCATGCGCCTCTCCATCATCGCGACCCTGTGCATCTTCCTCGCAGCCTGCGAAGGAGGGCTGCAGCGGGACCCGTTCGTGGACACGACCGATCTCGCCGTGGCACCGGACATCGCGACCCTCCCCGATCTCGGAGCGTCGCCAGACATCTACTTCTACCGCGAGGAGTGCGAGTGGAAGGGAGCGGGGCAGCTGTGCGAGAACAACATGCCCTGCTCGGCGGGAATGCGATGCATCCGGATTGTGGGCGAAATGCGCTGCAACCCCCTAAGCCCAGCCACCTTCGTCAACGCCGACGGCGGCACCGGTTGCACCATCGGCGGTGATCCGGCCACCCAGTGCGGTGGGCGCACGTGCGAGTGCTATAAAGATTCGCACGGCACCTACCCGGCGTGTTCGGTCGTTTCCCCCTGAATCTACGGCGGCAACCCCGCCAGAAAGGAGCGGCCCATGCGGCTCTCCCACGCGATCCCGCTCTTCGTCTTCGTCCTCGGTTGCAACAATCCGCAGACCACAACCGTCGAGCAGCTCGACATGGCCGTAGCGCCCGACATGACGGCGTTCCGCTACGCACCCTTGCCCGAGCAGGCGGAATGGGACGTCAAGCTCGACCCGCCGCTCAAGGTCACCGACCCTGAGATCTGGAGCGCACACATGCCCGAGCCGGTCTGGACGACCTTCCCGATTCCGGAGACCACTTACAGCGATGGCCCGAACGGCACCATCCGCATGCACATGCCGTACCAGGTCGGCGCCGTGGAGGGTTCGTACGGGATCGATCGGAACGGCTGCATCTCCGATGCGCTCATCCACCAGGTCAAGCACTACGGTGGTGTCGGCCTCGCTGGGGGGCAGTATGGATGGTACCAGCGGGTGAACCTCATCAACCCTTACGCGGTGTTCAACCCCACCCATTGGGGGTACCTGATCTACTATAACGGATTCTACCTGGACATCACCTTCCCCGACCTCGGCACCATGCACGTCCGCAAGCTCGCAAAGCCCGACATGTCCAAGGCGCCGAGCTATTGCAGAAGTCTGCGTCCTTGAATCAAGGACAGCACCCCCCACCCACGGCCATGGCGTCGTGGGTGGGCGAGGCAAACAGGAAGATCGCCACACAACCATTTTGTTTGCAAAATGTTGTAGATAAAATGGTGGCGATCTTCCCTGGCCGCTGTTTTAACAGCTAAGTTCGCTAGCATAGTGAGCTTAGCCGTCGAAGCAGCCACGGGAACTGCTTTGTGTTCTTTGAACCATAAACCACGGCGTCTCCCGAACGCCACTATAACAGCAAGAGCGTTAGCTCGCTCAGAGGAGAGCGTCCATGGAAAACATCACCCTCCGTACCGGAAAGATCGCCATCGTCCCCATGGTTAGCGTCATCACGGTGAGCTTCAGAGCGCTCTTCAGCACTTCTCCGATCATGGCCTACGAGCTCGTCATGCTCTGTCGCAATCCGAAGCACGAGCTCTTTGGACTCATCGGAGCGTTGCTCCGCGTGCAGAGCCTGGTGGAAGCGCGGGACACTTCGAATGGGACCGCGTACTATGTACGCGACCAGGTGCGAGACATCATCCTCGCTTCCGTCGAGGGTGAAGGGATGGATATGCACCTGGTCAATCCCATCGGCGTGCAGACGGCGGAACCTCAGTGCTCCGTGGTCATAACCAAGACGGCGAACCTCATGGACTACAAGCTCTACTGCGCCGCTCGACGGGTGGCTAACCTCATCTGCGATGCGGCCTCCCGGCATAAGCTCTGGTTCGCGGATCAGCGTTCGCAGGGTTCCAACCCGTTCTACAACCAGACGGCGAATGGCTTGTTCCTCGAGTTCTACTAC
>DATDTU010000018.1:0-9930 GCA_035290705.1 Patescibacteria group bacterium | reverse complement strand
GCCGCGCACGAAGTGACTGGCTCCTGTAGTCTCGTTGAAACCGAGGGAATGAAAATTCTCGTCGATTGCGGGATGTTTCAGGGGAGTGACTTTAATGAAGGGAAAAATTTGGATCCATTGCCGTTTGACCCTAAGGAACTTAAGGCGGTTTTGGTTACCCACGCGCATCTTGATCATGTGGGTCGGCTGCCGCTTTTGACTAAGGGCGGGTATACCGGGCATTTTTACGCTACCGCGCCGACCATTGAACTCGCGGAGCTTATTATGGAAGACGCGCTGAGCGTGATGGAGTATGATAACCGGAAATTCGGCCGGCCGATTTTGTATTCGCACGAAGATATTGCGGGGGTGGTGGATCAGTTTAAGGCGGTGGAGTATGGGGAACCAATGCGAATTGCGCGAGATCCCCTCTTAGTCTCCCCCTCTGCGGAGGAGGAGAAACATCAACCCTCTCCTTCGCAAAGGAGAGGGCAGGGAGAGATCTCGTCGGTCGCCATCACCTTCCACGACGCCGGCCACATCTTTGGTTCCGCCTTTATTGCAATTGAAGGCGATGGGAAGAAGGTGGTTTTTTCGGGGGATATGGGGAATGTAGAGGTGCCGATTTTGCGAGATACGGAAATGTTACCGGACAATGTGGACGTGGTGGTGTGTGAATCTACCTATGGTGATCGTATCCATGAATCTACCCAAGAGCGGCAGGAGATTATCGAGGAGCATGATATTGAGGCAATAAAGCGAGGAGGGGTTTTGATGATCCCGTCATTTTCGTTGGAACGAACGCAGGAGCTTATTTATGAATTGAATGATTTGATCGATCGCAAGCACCGGTTGCCGCGCGTGCCGATATTTTTGGATAGTCCTTTGGCTATTGGCGCGCTCAGGGTGTATAGAAAGTATCATGACTATTATGATGGGGAAGCGCATGAATTGTATAAGAATGGTGATGATTTGTTTCAGTTTCCGGGACTTACGATGTGTGAAACGAGAGAGGAGTCAAAGAAAATTAATATGATACCAGGGCCGAAGATTATTATCGCGGGGGCGGGGATGATGAACGGAGGGAGAATTTTGCATCACGCGTTGCGGTATCTTTCGGATGAACGGAGTACCCTGCTTATTGTAGGTTATCAGGCGCAGGGGACATTAGGGAGAAAAATTTTAAATGGAGAATCACCGGTGAATGTGATGGGCGAGCGCGTGCAGGTGCGTTGCCATGTGAAAGCGATTGGGGCGCTGTCGGCGCATGGCGATCAGAATAAGCTGCTGGATTGGTTAGGGGGAGGGAAGACGGTGCCAAAAAAAGTGTATTTGAACCACGGTGAACCAGAGGCATCGGAAGCGTTGGCAAAGAGACTCACGAATGATTTGGGGATTAAGGCGACGGTGGTGAACGCGGGATTGAAGGTGGAGGTCTAGCGAGCCGCAGTCAAACGATACACGACCTGCCTGCCGGTAGGCAGGTACACACAAAACGATACATATCGAATTAATTCTTAATTTGCGTATATGCATAAACTGTGGGGAGGTTTTTTGGTTGTTTTTACCTTGGCATTGGGCGGCTTCGCGCTGGTTTCAATGCAAAAAACAGCTGAGGATAACAAAATTACTCAACGCATCGCTGGAGTACAAGTGGGATGCGACGAAGATACGCTGGAAGAGCGAGTAAAGTGTCGAATTGAGAATGAGGATAACCCGGATGTGCTCATTATGCCGGAGGAGTGTCGGCCGTTTACGAGCGGGGAGCAGGAGCGGTGCGTGGATCGGTATAAGAATTTGGACAAGTGTTGGAATCAACCTTTGGGTTCCAAACGCAGTTTGTGCGCCATGGAGGTTTTGGGAATTAAGAAGTCGGTAAAAATATCGTGGCAGGAATGTGCTAAGACAAGTGATGTGACCTTGCAAACGATTTGCAAGAAGATGGTTCGTCAAGCCGCGCTCAATTTAGCCAAGTTTCGGATGGATGATTTATCGGAGCGGGTGATAGACCAGGTACAAAATAAGAAATTGACTATAGATAAAGCCGTTGGTTTTATAGTGACGGTAGAAAAAAATAAAGTGAAATTACAAAACGCCAAAAATTATACCGACCAAAAAAAGGCGCTTGATAGTACCCGGACTGCCTGGAGGAATTTGGTGAACAAGAATAAACTCAAAAATATGAGCAATGATTATTTGCAGCAGTCGTACGCGGATTTGGCGGCGGTGAAGTAAAAAGGTAAATAGTATTACAAGAATAAATAGAAACGACCCGCTTGAGCTGGTCGTTTTTTTGTCCATAAGTGTTGGAAGTTATTTTTGGCTAATCTGAGCCAATATGATTGTGGATAACAGTGGTTGCAAAAGGTAGGAATGTGGTATAGAATGGAAGCATGTGGGGAGAAGTGGTGAAAATGCTTGTCTTACCACTTACTAAATCAACCACTATGTTTATCGGAGAGTACGCTCATAATCTGGACGAGAAGGGCCGTATCGCAATCCCCATTAAGTTTCGCAAAGATCTTTCCAAAGGCGCAGTGGTCACACGTGGCCTTGATAGTTGTCTCTTTGTGTATACGAAATCCGAGTGGGAAAAGCTTGCGGAGAAATTGGCGGCACTTCCCATTAGCCAAGCGAACAGTCGGGCGTTTGCGCGCCTTATGCTTGCTGGCGCTATGGATCTTGAGATCGATAAACAAGGGCGTGGAGTATTGCCAGAGTATTTGCGGAAGTTCGCTGGTTTGAAAAAGAATATTGTGATTGCCGGTTTATATAGTCGGCTCGAAATTTGGGATGAAGAAGGGTGGAACAAGTATAAAGGTCAGACTGAGGCGGAAAGCGGGAGTATTGCGGAGAGGATGGGGGAACTCGGAGTGTAAATTTTCAATTATTAATTTTCAATTTTTAAAATTAACTGTCATTCTGACCCGCCCGCTGGCGGGGAAGAATCTCTGTCTAATTTGCAATAAAACGACCGATAGAGATCTTTGTGCCACCGCTAAAGCTATGGCGACACGCGGTCGCTTCGCTCCCGTTCGAGGGCCTGACCGTTCGGCCACGAGCTCTCATCGAGTCCGAGCGTGTTGCGCTCGTCCCTCAGAGTCGAGGACACAGCCGAGTGGGCGGCCCCTCAGGGCCAGTCGATGGCAAGATGACAATCAGGTTGTTACATTGTTTAAAAATTAAAAATTATGTCCCGACACGTACCGGTTTTACTTAACGAAGTGCTTGAGTTGCTGCAGCTCAAACCAGGAATGAAGGTTATTGACTGTACGCTCGGGGACGCGGGGCATAGTGAAGCGGTGTTAGAGCGGGTTGGGCCTCAAGGAAAATTGCTCGGCATTGACGCAGATCCGGAGTCGCTGTTGCGGGCCAAGCAGTATCTATATCGATTTGGTGAGCAGGCAATTTTTGTACGAGACAACTTTGTTCATTTAAAAGACATTGTAGAAACCAATAATTTTGGTCCGGTTGACGCGGTGCTTATGGACTTGGGATGGAGTTCGCCGCAGTTTGAAGAACGAGGACGCGGGTTTAGTTTTCAAAAAGACGAGCCGTTGGACATGCGGTACGATCCAGAGATTAAAGATTTAAGACCTGCCTCGCCGGCAGGCAGGTTAAAGATTAAAGAAGCGAGTGAGACAGCGGCAGAGATAGTGAATTCCCAAACAGTTGATGAATTAACCAAGATTTTTAAACTGTACGGTGAGGAACAGTTGAGCAGGGAAATTGCCGAAGCGATCGTTAAAAGACGAAAAGAGAGATCGATTGAACGGACGGGCGACTTGGTGGAGATTGTTTTGCAGGTGTATCGAGAGAAGTTGAAAACTGATAAAGAAATTCCTTGGGTGGGAGGTAATCATCCGGCTACGAAAGTTTTTCAGGCCTTGCGCATCGCGGTGAATCGTGAGTTTGAGGTGCTCAAGGAGGTTTTGCCTGAAGCGATGGAGGTTTTGGCCAAGGGCGGGCGTTTGGCGGTGATAACGTTTCATTCTCTTGAGGACAGAATTGTCAAACAGTACTTTAAATCAATTGAGAACAAACGGGTTTGTTTGGTGAATAAAAAACCTATTATTGCTACCGATGAAGAAGTAAAGAATAACCCACGGGCGCGAAGCGCGAAATTGCGTGTGGTAGAAAAACTGGAAACTTGAATAAAACGTCAATTGTCATTCCGACTTGCCTACCGGCAGGCAGGCGTCGAAGGAGGAATCTCTGTCTCAATTGGCTGTAATGGACAGAGATCCCTGTGCCACCGCTGAAGCTTTAGCGACACGCGGTCGTCGCCGCGAGGCTCGCTCGGGATGACAAGTGGTGTTTTGGCTAAAATGTGAAAAATTAACTAGCACAACTCATTAATTTTTAATTTCAGACAGGTTATGTCCATTAGTCTGCGTGCCCGGTATCAGTGGCGTTATTTCATACAATATCTTCATTCCTTTGCTTTGCCAACATGGCTTTTGGATACCCGAGCGAAGCTTGTTGTGCTTGCTTTGGTAGTTTTGTTTGGCATGGGGTATGTGGCGCAGACAAACCGGGTGACTACCAGCGGCTATGTAGTGCATAATCTAGAAGACGAAGTGGCGGCAACGAATAGTGAAATCCAAAAATTGGAAGCAGAGGTTGCGACGTATCAATCCATGGCTAGCATCCAAAAACGCTTGGGCGACGCCCAGATGGTGCCGGTGAGCCAGATTAAGTACGTGAAAGCTACTAATGATACGGTGGTGGCGAAGCGATAAGTTTTTTAATGATATACATATGAGTGGAGAAATTAAAGGCAGATCACCGGAAGAGATGGTAGAGAAGGTGGCTGACATAATGGCGGAGTTTCAGGCGGACGGCTTGTCAGGGGCAGAGGTTAAAGAAATTTTAAAAAGAGCTCAGAAGGCTGTTGATGAACATAATGTATTTTTTCCAACTGAAAAAGAAGAATTGGAGAGCGGCACGCCACCGGTAACAGGAGTGGAATTGCGGGTAGAAGGAAGTCTGCCTATAACGATTAACCTCTATCGGATGTCCAGTGGTCAGTTGAGGCTGCATTCACAACAACCAGCTCTATTGGGCGCGTTATTTAAATAGTTTATCGTTAGACCTACTCCCCTACATTAGGGAGTAGTTTTTTTTGTAACGTTTTTGTGTTATACTATCGGTAGAAACTTCTATGTTTATCATCATTCTCCAGCGTCTTTTCCTCGAAGCCTTATTTGACCTCGTCTATTTCCCAGTCTGGTGGTACACCGGTGGCGTCAAACACGCCGCGCGGTGGTGTTTTGGTTTGTTTCAAAGCGGTAACCGAACCCTGGCTCCGGGGCTGTGGCTCAAAAATATGTTTGTGCCAATGTTTGGGCAGTTTGATTGGCAGGGGAGAATCATTAGTGTTTTTATGCGTTTGGTGAATGTGATTGGGCGGACGATCGCGCTTGTGTTTTGGTTGGGAATTTGTTTTGTGTTGTTTCTATTGTGGATTGTGTTTCCGGTTGGGGTGATGGTGGGGTTGGTGTATTCAGCGGCGAAGTTGGGAGGGTAGCTATCATTGCGAGGAATGGTTGTTCGTAACCCCCTTGAGGGGGTCGCGGCGGGGGGTGTAAGGTCAATCGTGCGTCACACAACCAATTGGCCGACGAACGCCGACACGCAATCGGTCTCACACCCCCCGTGAGCGCCCCCCTCGAGGGGGGATCACGACCCACCCCCCTACCTACCGGCAGGTAGGCTCCTCTTCGCGAGGACAAACTTAATATGTTATTCGAAAAAAGTCCAGATGTAACACTTCTTACGTGTAGTACCTGCCATGCTACCGGTTTTTTGTTTTGGAGAAAATGCTCGAATTGTCATGGTATGGCTATGGGGAGAATGATACGGGGGAAGTGGCTCTATTGGGCGTATCCGCTGGAGCGGTATCATCTAGCACTAGAACGGGGGCGGCGAATGTTAAATAAAATACGTTTTATCGCGGTGTTGCTTTTGGGTTTGAATTTTTTGATTTGGGCAGGATTCATTGTCTACCGAAGTAATCTCCTTCAGACAGTTGCTCTACCAACTTTTTCTTTTAGTTCAATTGGTGAGCGAACGCAAGGAGAAATCGGATTACTCTTTTTGCTGGGCGTGGCCTGCTTTAGTTATCTCGTCTATCGGTCTATTCGAGAGCGCGAGTTTAGGGGGGTGGTGGAGCATTATGAGTATAAAAAGGAAGTGAAACTGGGAGAACATGCTGCCGCTGCTTCCTGGAATGAAGTAAACAGACTGCCTCGGCGTTCACGGCATAATATTGCTGATACTTTTACGAACGAAGCGCTCCAAGTTCTTGGGTTAGCCTATAATCTGGCCGATCAGAAGGGGTATAACACGGTTACGCCGTTTCATCTGTTTTATGCCCTACTTTCATTCAACCGGGTCAGCAATATTTTTATCCGTCTCGGCATTCCGGGGCAGGGAATTCAAAAACAGTTAGCGCCTCTTTTTGAAAAAAATAATTCTACCACTGGCGGGGTTCATACCATTCCTTTGGTTGGTCCGGAAATACAGCAAATTTTGTTCGACGCCTATGAAGACGCGTACGAGTCACATCAGGAGTATGTGAGCGTGACTGAGCTTTTGGATGCAACCGTGCGTAAATCCACGGAAATTCAGGAGATTTTGTATGATTTGGAGATAGATACACAGAAACTTATTAACGTGGTGGAGTGGGCGCGAATCCGGGAGCGGTTGTATCGCCAGTATGTGAAGTTTCGCCACGCGGCCAGCCACCGTTCCAAGCACGGCATGGACAGGGCAATGACAGCGGTGCAAACGCCGTATCTTAATCAATTTAGTGATGATTTGACGATGCTCGCTCAGTTTGGGAGAACGGAACCTTGCATTGCGCGAGATAAAGAGATCGAAGAAATTTTTAGAATTGTAGAAGGTGGGCAGGAGAGTGTACTCTTGGTTGGGGATTATGGAGTGGGTAAAAAAAGTATTATCGAGGGCTTGGCCGAACGGATGGTGGAGGATGATGTGCCGGATAGGCTCAAAGATAAACGGTTGGTGCGTCTCAGCGTTTCGGCGCTTTTGGCTGGGACGAGTCCAGCCGGAGCGGTGGAACGTCTTATCAACATCATGAATGAAATTGGTCATGCTCGGAATATTATTTTGTTTATTCACAACATTCAGGAGCTGATTGGGGTTTCGGCGGGTGCGGGTGAGAGTCTGGACGTCGCGGGGACACTCGTAGAATACTTGAGCGGTGGACGGTTCTTTACTTTTGCTACTACCACGAGCCAGGCGTACGCGCAACACATTTCTAATTCTCAGCTGAGTAATGTTTTTGCCAAGGTGGAAATAGGGGAGATGGATGAGAACCAGGCGATACAGGTTTTGGAATCCAAAGTGGGGCAGGTGGAATACAAACAGCAGGTGTTTTTTGCGTACGAAGCGATTGAAAAGGCGGTGCGGCTTTCGAAACGCTATCTTCATGACGTATATTTGCCCGGGAGCGCGCTCGAGGTGATGAGTGAAGCGGCGAGTTATGCGCGGAACAAAAAAGGAGTGAATTGTTTGGTGACTGGAGAAGAAGTGGCGGCTGTGGTAGCGGAAAAGACAAAGATTCCGGTAAATACCATTTCGTCTGACGAAACCACAAAATTACTCCATCTTGAGGAAGAAATGCATAAACGGGTCATTGGCCAAGAGGAAGCGGTGAATCTGGTGGCCAATGCTTTACGCCGCGCGCGGGCGGAAATCCGGTCGACGTCGAGGCCGATTGCGAGCTTCTTGTTCCTTGGTCCCACCGGTGTTGGTAAAACCGAACTGGCTAAGACCATTGCCGAAGTGTATTTTGGCGGAGAAGCCAGGATGGTACGGCTTGATATGAGTGAGTATCAAGATAAGGCGAGTATTTACCGGCTTTTGGGTAACCCGGGAGAGAAGGGGACAGGCGTACTCACTGAGACGATCCGAAAAAGTCCGTTTGCTTTGCTTTTGTTGGATGAAATTGAGAAAGCGGACAAGGATATTCTTAACTTGTTTTTGCAAGTGATGGACGATGGGAGACTAACGGATAGCACGGGGCGGGTGGTTGATTTTACCAACGTCATTATTATCGCGACTTCGAACGCGGGAACGTCATATGTCCAAGAGCAGATGCGGGCGAGGGTTGCGAGTGAGGTAATTAAGGATCGGCTACTTCATGGAGAATTAAAAGAGTATTTCCGACCGGAATTTTTGAATCGGTTTGATGGTATTGTACTCTTTAAACCGCTTGACGAGGAAGCAATTAAGCAGATTGCGGGACTCTTACTGAAACGAGTAGGCAAGGATTTGGAAGCTAAGGGAATTACCTTACAAGTAGAACCAGTGGCAGTAGATTTTCTTGCACAAATTGGTTTTGATCCGGAGTTTGGCGCTCGTCCGATGCGCCGAGTGCTCCAGGAACGGGTGGAGAATCAGTTGGCGGAACTCCTTTTATCGGGGAAGTTGAAGCGGAGGGATACGGTGGTGATTGGGGAGGGAGGGGCTATTAGTGTACGGTAGTAGTTTATTTGTTTTTTTGTCATCCTGAGTGCAGGCTCGCGCCGAAACGAAGGATCTCTGTCAGTCAATGTATGTGGGGAGACCGCAATTATTACGTTTATATCATGGCGAGCGTAAGTGGTGTGTTATACATTGGCGTTACAAACAACCTCATCCGACGAGTTGAAGAGCATAAAGATGAGATAGTAGAGGGTTTTAGTAAAAAATATAAAACAAAAAAATTGGTTTATTACGAATATTTTGGTGATATTAATTACGCTATTTTAAGAGAGAAAGAATTAAAGGGATGGGTAAGGCGAAAGAAGATTGCGTTGGTAGAAAAAGATAATCCTCGGTGGTATGATTTGTACGACAAATTGATAGATAGAGATCCTTCGGCTGTGGCCTCAGGATGACACGCATGTATGTTCTATTTTTCTGTAACTCTAATTTTATCAATCATCTTTACTCTGCTCATTCGCAGGTTCGCTTTACGTTTGCAAGTGATTGACAAGCCAGATGGAGGACGGAAACTGCATAGCTCGCCTCGGCCGCTTTTGGGTGGAGTGGCGATTTTTGTGGCTTTTTGGCTGGTAATTGGCTACCTAACACTGTTTCATCCAGTGTATGGCATTGAAATTCTTAACCGTAAACTTTTAGGCGCCTTTGTCGCGAGTATTCTTTTGGTGATTCTCGGGATTGCGGATGACGTACGACAATTGTCCGCGAAAGCTCGCCTGTTCGCAACGGCACTTATAACGATACTGGCTATAACAGTAGGAACATTAGCCATTGAGAAGGTTAATAATCCGTGGGGTTCGACGCTCGAACTCAGTTTAATGATAGGAAATGTACTGGTGTTCTTTTGGTTATTAGGCATGATGTATACCACCAAGGTTTTGGATGGGTTGGACGGACTCGCGACCGGAATAGTGACCATTGGCGCGTTTATTATTTTTTTCTTTACGCAAACAACTAAGTACTATCAGCCGAATGTAGGGCTCATCGCCCTCGTTTTTGCGGCGGCATGTCTAGGATTTCTTTTATTTAATTTTTATCCAGCCAGGATTTTTTTGGGCGAAGCGGGGAGCCTGTTCCTGGGGTTTATGCTCGCGGTGCTCGCGGTGATAGCGGGAAGTAAAATGGCCATCGCGGCCCTGGTGATGGCGGTGCCGATCGCCGATCTGGCTCGAGTTATGTATACTCGTCTCCGGAGGCGGCAATCCCTGTTTCAGGGCGATCGGGAACATTTACACTTTCAACTCTTAGACCATGGGTGGAGGCATGGGTGGGTGGTGGTGTTTTTCTACGCAGTGGCCATCGTGCTCGGGGTCACTACATTATTTTTGCAAAGTACTCAGAAGCTTGTTTTGTTGGGTTTAGTGCTTGGTGCAATGGTGTTGGTAGGGTTTACATTTAAATCCCCCCTTGAGGGGGGCTCACGGGGGGTGTGAGACC
>DATDTU010000017.1:0-2602 GCA_035290705.1 Patescibacteria group bacterium | reverse complement strand
CGTCCCCCGCCGCCACTACCCCGCCGCAATCTTTCCCTTCGGCGCAGAGCGGATTGGTTCCGCCTTCTAATTCTTTTTTATCGCGAATGCCATCGGAATCGGTATCAGGCAGGTACGGACTGGTGTTATATACGTAAAGCTCGTCAAAATCATTGAGCTCGTCAAAGTCGGTATCACGAAAACTGAGCGCTTCAATGTTGTTTACTTCATCTTTTAAAATCGAGGGAACTTTGTTATTGAGCGCGAACGGAGCGTACATGGTATTGCGGATTTGGAGCGCCCCGAGGCCGACGGTAAGTAACGCAAAAATGAGCAGTAAGAAAAATCCGATCTTCTGCTCTTTGCGTAGTGCTGAAAAAGACAACCGACCGCCTGGTACATCGGCCATAACTGCGCGATAAGCAGCTAAAATAAGCTGCACTTAGTATATCATAACTCGACCATGACAGTAAGTGGATAACCACTACAAAATACACGATACACGTAAAACGATACAATAGTGATGATGTATTGCAAAATTTACAGTCTCTTCGTCATGCTGGCAATAACCGCACTAGCTTCTCCCACTGCTCTATAAATAGTTCCTGCGCACGGACCTGAGGAGACAGGCCGATTTGGGCAAAGGCTTCCGTTAAAAGATGTTTGTTCTTTTTACCTACGATTGGTTCGAGGTTTTTGCTGAGGAATTTACGCCGGTTAGCGAATCCCGCTTTGACGAGGTGGAAAAATTCCTTTTCATTTTGTATCGTCACCGCCGTGAGGCGGGATCCCGCTGCGGCGGCGATTGTACGTGTACCTGCCTGTCCGGTAGGCAGGTCGTGTATCGTGATTTTCACCACCGCCGAATCCACCCCCGGCACTGGCCAAAATGAAGTACGCGGTACCACGGTAATTATTTCCGGGTCGGCGTAATATTGGACCGCGACGGAAAGGAGTGACATGTCGCCCGGCTTCGCACAGATGCGTTCGGCAACTTCTTTTTGGACCATGAGGACCATGAATGTGGGCTGCTTCTCCGCCTCGAGAAAAAGACGGATGACTGGGGAGGTGATTTGGTAAGGGAGGTTTGAGACGACTTTGTATTTTTGCGTCATCCCGAGGCCGACGGAGGAGGCCGTCGGGATCCCCTTGCTTACAGACTTCTCCTGAAACCGAAGGGATTGCGACCCATTCGACCCGAGCTCAGGGTCGCCTTGAGCTACGTCGAAAGGCGACGTCGTTCGTTCCTCACTCCTCGCAATGACGCGAAGTACATTCCCCCACACAATCTCTATATTGTTTTCTTGATTTCTTGATTTTTTGTTTTCTTGAATCTCCCCCCAATACGGCTCCAACTTTTTCTCAATTTCAAAAGCGAACACTTTTTGTGTTCGCTCGGCTAGCGCAAACGTGAGCGTGCCAAATCCAGGGCCAACTTCGATCACGGTGTCATCCTTCGTTAACTCAGCGGCTTCGAGAATGATGTCGATAACAGCGGGATCGATGAGATAGTTTTGGCCGTACTTTTTGGAAGGGCGGAGGTGGTGCTTGTTGGCCAGGTGGTGGAGATAGTCGGGGTTGAATAAGTTAGGCATAGCGAAATTTTCAATTTCTAATTTTTCCCGCCGCGAGCGGGATCCCGCTGTGGCGGGACAATTTTCCAACAATGTTCTGGAAGGGGATTGTCATCTTGCCATCGACTGGCCCTGAGGGGCCGCCCACTCGGCCGTGAGCTCGTGGCCGAACGGTCAGGCCCTCGAACGGGAGCGGAGCGACCGCGTGTCGCCATAGCTTTAGCGGTGGCACAAAGATCTCTGTCAGTCGTTTTCTCGCGAAGTGGACAGAGATTCTTCCCCGCCAGCGGGCGGGTCAGAATGACAGCTGGTATTGAAAATTGATAATTAAAAATTACTCCACTTTCAATCCTGCCCCCGTATACCTATTCGCCGCGTTCCACAGTAACCACCCGGCATCCGTATACTTTTCCGTCGCGTCAATCTGCGCGCGGATGCGGTCAGCGTTATAGACAGCGCCGATGTTAAAAGCTTGGAGCCAGGGGCGGAGTTCGGCGCGTTTATCTTTAAAAACCGACGCTCCTTTTTTCATGCCGGTTTCAATAACAATTCCCGGCGCGGCAGCTGGATTCTTTTGCCCGGCGTATCCGGCGCCGTAATGCGACGGGTACATCATGGGGGAAATATAATCAACACTATCTACCGCGTCCACGAGCCGTTGGCCGATACCTAAATCATTCGTTCCCTTAGCATCCATGACGAGACCAAAAAAATCGAGCGAAATCCAGGCTGGCTCCTCGGAGAGCGCCTCACCGAGATACTGGTAGAAATCTCCCATCACTTCGTAGCGTGGTTTGGTGCCATTACTGTAGGCAACGGCTTTTAGATTTCCATCCGAGGGGAAACGAACGTAATCAAAATTAATTTCGTCAAAGCCGAGCTGAATAGCTTCTTTGGCAATGGCGACATTATATTCCCACACTTCTTGTTTGGTAGGGTCAACCCAGGACAGTCCATTGTGATCGCGCCACACTCCCCCGCCTTTATTTTTTATCGCCCACTCGGGTTTTTTCGCGGCGAGAATGGGGTCTTGAAAAACGGTTTGACGG
>DATDTU010000016.1:0-5283 GCA_035290705.1 Patescibacteria group bacterium | reverse complement strand
TCCAAGCCCAAATACACATGCTTCCCTGGTTCCCAGCCGGCCGATCGGATCGCTTCCATGATAAACTGCAATCCACGTTCATTATTAAGAAGTTGCGGCGCGAAACCTCCCTCATCTCCTACTCCAGTGGAATAACCTTTCTGACTGAGGAGATTAGCAAGCGCGTGAAAAATCTGCGAACCCATCCGTACGCGTTCGCGCAGAAGCTTATGTCGCGGCATAATCATGAACTCTTGAATGCTGAGTCCATTATCCGCGTGCCGTCCGCCGTTAATAATATTCATGCCTAAAACTGGCATGCGATATCCTTTCTCCGGAATTTTATACACGTATCGGATGTACTGATACAAAGGAATATTCATCGACGCAGCGCCAGCGCGAGCCGCCGCCAAAGAAACCGAGAGGATCGCGTTCGCTCCTAAATTCGCTTTATTTTTGGTTCCATCCAGCGCCAGCATTTTGGCGTCAATTTCCCGCATCTTCGTTATCTCCATTCCTTTGAGTCCGCTCGCTAAAATAGTATTCACATTCTTCACCGCCCGGAGCACCCCTTTTCCACCATACCGTTTTCCGCCGTCGCGCAACTCTAATGCTTCATGCGTCCCCGTTGACGCCCCCGACGGCACTTTCGCAACCCCAAACACGCCATTATCGAGCGTCACTTTAGCTTCTACCGTCGGGTTACCGCGAGAATCAAGGATTTCACGGGCAATAATGGATTTGATCTTCATAAGAAAATAAAATACCAATAATACTAATGTATACGAATGCCGCTAATGCCAATTGGTGATTGGTATCATTAGCATACATTCGTATAATTGGTATTATACTTTTGCATTCAGTATATCACGAACTTTTGTAATTAAAAAGAGGCTCTTTCGAGCCTCCTTATTGCTTTATTCTAGCGCGGAAAAATCTTATACACAAGGCCTACATTCATCACCACATTCCCGCTACCACTAGAAATCGGCGCGCTAGCCCCGCCTCTCTCTAGAGCCACTTTATCAAAACCATACATTTGATTATATTCAGGACCGGCTTCGTACTCACTGTACGAGACTACCCCCACCAAGCGAACACCCAGATCATCCGCGAGCCGAGCCGCTTTGAGCTGCGCATCTTCAAGTGCTGCTTCCCGCGCTTTCTGCTTCAAATTTTCGGTGTCGTCAATAGTAAAGCTCAAGCCATCCACCTCTGCCGATCCAAACTTCCCAGCCAATCCAAGAATAGATGATACTTTGCTCAGGTCACGAATTTTTACCATTACCGTATTATTTACACGATACCCTTTAAGCTCCTGCCCCTTCTCTGGTGTGTAATTATATTCGGGAAAAATAGTGTAATTGCTTTGCATATCTTTAGCATCTACACCCATGTTTTTAAGCGCAGCCACAATCTGGTCCATTACCTTGTTATTATCTACTTGCGCTTTTCCTACGTCTTTATCAATGTTCGAATAGCGGATAGTAGTCATAGCCACGTCGTTACTCGCCGTCACCTTACCATACCCATTGATACTTATCGTCCGCTCCATCTGATCGGCCTGACCAATATAGTCGTACTTTTTAAGGTTGTTGCGCAGCAGCGTACCAACGTAAAATATCGCGTAAACCAAAAACACTCCGACTAACGTAAACAATATTTTTCTTCCGAAGTCATCCCGATGTGATGTGCAACACGTGTGCATGCCGTCATGGACAATACTCGAAGTCTCACGCTTTGGCATCTCCCTGGGAGCAGGTGCCGGGACACTTTCCCCATTTGTCATTCCATTCTTTTTTGCAAACGCCATACAATTTTCCTCCTGAACCACATGTATGAAGTATGTGATTCTAATTAAGTGAATAATAAACGCTAGGACTTTCGTATTTAGCTTCAAACTGTCATCTTGAGCGCAGCGAAAGATCTCTGTCCGTTGTCCGATTGCGATAGAGATTCTTCCCCGCCAGCCGGCGGGTCAGAATGACAAACGAAATTAGTATTTTATTTCTTCAAAGCCTCAATCCCCGCCAACCTCTCCCCCCCCAAAAATTCGAGCATGGCTCCTCCGCCGGTAGAAACTAGATCAACATCATGTAACACTTTCATTTTTTGAAACACTTGCACCGTCTCGCCGCCGCCACACACCCCAAACGCCTGGCCTTTGGAACGAGCGGCAAAGAGAAGCGTAATCGCGTATGTTCCATACTCGTACGGATGCTGTTCAAAAACCCCCATAGCGCCATTCCAAATAAGAGTCTTAGCTTTCTTCATGTAACTCGCGAACAGCCGAATCGTATCTGGCCCGATATCCCGTATTCCTGTACCGGCTGGCACCGCAACCTTCTGTTTCGTGGAAATAACTTGAACCTTTTTTCCGTCCTTAGTCCCTACCACCGCGTCCACCGGCAAAATAACTTTTTTGCTCGAACAGTATTTTAAAACTTCGGATTTAAAATTTTTGTCGACTAAAGAATCACTCAACTTATTTCCTTTCGCCCACCAATACGTATTGGCAATCCCCCCCGACACCAACACATAATCCGCTTTTGGCAATAATGTTTTCAACATCGGAATTTTTGTCTCGGCTTTAGCGCCGCCGAGAATTACCACCAACGGTTTTTTTGGTTTCGTCATTACGTTCGATAACACGGTAATTTCTTCGTCCAGCAATAACCCGGCGTAGGAGGGTAGATACTTTGCGACACCCGAAACCGACGCGGCTTGCCTATGCGCCACCGCGAAACCGTCAAGTACAAACAGATCAGCAAGTTTAGCCAGGTCTTTCGCCAGTGTTCCGGAATTTTTCTCTTCGTCAGCTGAAAAACGAATGTTCTCGAGCACCACCACTTCCCCCTTCCCCACCGCTACTGACTTTATTTTGGAAAACGGAACCAAAGCAACGGTCGCGCCTAATAACGTTTCAAAATGTTTTTGTACCGGGCGCAAACTGTATTTCTTATCTTGACCGTGGGGACGCCCCAGATGACTCACGAGAATTACTCCAGCTTTCTTTTTGAGAAGATACTGAATCGTAGGGAGACTGCGACGCATCCTAAAATCATCTACTACTTTTCCTTTTTCTATGGCGACATTCCAATCCACTCGGAGCAACACTGTTTTACCTGCCAAATTTTTGACTTGTTTAATAGAACGAATCTTCATAACAACATTAGTATACCATAAAAAACCGGGCAAGAGAATATTAATGTTGTAGCTATTCGATTCTTTTCCAACGTACTACGCGTTATCGTCTGTCATCCTGAGTCGGAGCGAAGGATCTAGGCGCAAAACGCTCAGATGTTTCGCTTCGCTCAACATGACAGTTGGAAAGAAGTGAATAGTTATTTCTTACTTCATCATTTCCTCATACCCTTCCTCTTCTGGCCATACATAGTGAGCGAACACCCAATCCGCCACGTCTCTCGCCTCCATAAAACGAGCTTCATTCGAAGTGGCCCCAAGAATCACTACCCGGATACTGCGCTGTTTTTTATCGGTAAAGCGGGCCACAAAATTATAGCCCGAATCTTCAATGTAACCGGTCTTCCCCACTATCCACTCCGGTTCGTAGTTGTTCGGTACCCATTTGGTAAGGAGCCAATTGGTAGACCATACCTGGCGACGCTTTTCTTTGTTAGCGGTCTTTACCGACACCCCTGGCGTCTGCAGAGCGTTATAAATTTTTTCTACCTTAAGTGCTTCTTTGAGCAGGCGCGCGGCATCCAGCGCGTGCGCCACGTTCTGCTTGTCGAGTCCAGTCGGTTCCACAAAACGCATGGAGAAAAAACTAAACTCCTCGGCCTTCTTGTTCATGCGGGCAACGAATTCTTCGCTTGTAAGTCCACTGTTGCGCACGAGCGCCTCAATCGCGCTATTGGACGACCCAACCAGCGCGATCTCCCATAAATCTTCAAGCGTAAATTCTTCCCCGATTGCTACCTGGTGACTACTTCCGTCGCTATCTTCTTGCATAATAAGCGTGGTAGTATCCCATTTGACCGGAAGCTCCGACAAAACCAGCGCGCTCATGAGCTTCGTAATACTCGCGAGCGGCCGCACTTCATTGCTATGCTTCTTAAAGAGAACGGTATTCGTTTTATCGTCTACCACCATCACAGCCAAAGCAGTGCCAGCGTGCTCATAGGTAACGCCGTCCTTAGGCAACGGTAAACGCGGCCTACTCACCGGCAATGTGGTCGGAGCTACATCGCCCCCCACCACCAAAGGGCGAAATTGTGAGGTGGGCAACTTGGCCACCATGTTTTGCACCGGTTTCCCCGTCAAAGTCATCGAACCCACCCCAAGCAAAATAACTCCGGCGGCCATGATGCCGAAGGAAGAAAGAAATTCAGTGAGACGTTTAGACATACCGCTTTAAGTGAACCGATACACGATACACATAGGACGATACAATTCGATTGTGTATCGTTTTACGTGTATCATGTATCGTAAGCACTAGACACTGCTATGAATTAGAAATTTCCTGAACTGTTTTTGTTATATACTCATGGTTATGCAACTCTCCGTACTCCGGCAACTCCTGAATACTCTGCAACCCCAGATGTCGCACATACTCCATAGTCACTTCATACTTTGGCAACAAGTTCGTCGTATCGTCATTTTCCTTCACCAGCCCCCGCATCATCAAATTCCGCAAAATCAAACTACAATTTACTCCACGGATTTGTTCTAACTCTGGTTTAGTAATAGGACCGCAATATGATATCACCGTTAACGTCTCAAGCTGTGGCCGCGTAAGCTCCCCCGACACTTCCGCCTTCACAAAATTCTCCGTCACTTCTTTATTTTCCGGATTACTCACCATCTGCCATTCGTCATTGTTGTTGAGGAGCGCGATGCCAGACTCTTGAGCTGAGTACTTTTCAAACAATTCTTGCAACACTCCAAGCACCTCATTTTCACTCACATTCAAAACTTTCATGAGCTTTTTTGTTGACAAGGGCTTGGAAGCGACGAAGAGAATGGATTCTAGTTTGGACTGCAGACTATTCATAATTTCGTTTTTATTCATGCTTCGTTGTAATACCCCTCTCTGTGTCTCTCCCCTAATGTAGGGGAGAGAGTAAAATGCCCAGTCGTTTCGTAATTCCTGTGAATTACGAAACTCACTAAACTGTCATTCTGAGTCGGAGCGAAGAATCTGGTGTATCGCTCAACATAGCCAGCCAACTAGATCCTTCGCTCCGCTCAGGATGACAAAAATGGACGTTTCGTAATTCACAGTAAAGGGCTATTTTAAGCAAAAACTCTCCAAATGAGGAGAGAATTAGGTAAAAATAA
>DATDTU010000015.1:0-5921 GCA_035290705.1 Patescibacteria group bacterium | reverse complement strand
CTTTTTCCACGCCTTCCAGCCCTGGCATCATGACCTTGCCATAAATCAGCGCTCCACCTTCTACAATAAATACCTTCGCCTCAATATCTCCCATCACCCGCGCCGTGGCCGTGAGTTCCAGCACTTCCTTGATCTTCATATTACCTTTTACTTCCCCCGCGATCTTCGCGCTCCCCGCGCGGACGTTCGCCATAATCTTGGCGCCCTGTTCCACCGACAAATGACGACTGGTATGCACGCTTCCCGCCACGCTCCCCTTTACAATAATATTCCCTTCCGAAGCGAAATCTCCCTCAACGTTTACCGATGGGCCAACGACGGTCTCCACTTCATCGTGCGTGCGAGCTTGTTCATCAAGCACCGGCTCGGGCATAGGCATTTCCACATTCATTTTGGGAGAGGATTTTTGGAATATCATACAATGTATGTTAGAAGTAATTGAGAAAGACCTCCTATAGTATACAAGAAAATAAAAAAGAAGACAAACGTGGCTTTCTGCACAGGCTGAATACTTTTGGTGTTCAAGGTCAAACGTGCCCACCGCTATGAACTCTTATTAGGTATCCAAAAACCAAACTCGCTCCCCTTTCCAAGACCAGCACTTTTTGCCCAAATTCTTCCCGTGTGTCCCTCGACAAATTTCTTGCATACATACAGGCCAAGCCCCGTACCATTGACGTTCGTGCCTTTCACATTGCTGCCGCGATAAAATTTTTGGAATAAATTTACCTCATCAGTTTTATCAAACCCGATTCCATGGTCGCTTACCCGCACCGCGACTCCACCCTCTTCCCGGGCAACACCGATAGTGATGCCATCCTTCTCACTATATTTGATAGCGTTATCAATAAAGTTGAAAACGACATGGCGAATTTTTTCATCATCACACAATACAGTATATGCTTCCGATGGTTTTTTCCAAAGAATTTTTAACTCTTTTTGCTTTGCGCTACCCGCCAGTTCTTGCACTACCCCATCAATGATACTGGTAAGGCTGCTGCTCTTTAAGGCGAACTTTGTCCGCCCCTGCTCGATGCGTGTGATATCCAAAAACTCATCAACGAGTTTTACCAAATGCCCATTACTCTTATCCATATTATCAAGAATTTCAACCGTTTTTTTCTGAACCTTGCCATAAGCGCCTTCTCTAATAAGTTCCACGTATCCATTGATGATAGAAAGCGGGGTGCGCAATTGGTGTGCTGCAATGGAAAGAAAATCGGTTTTCTGGCGATCCAATTCTTGGAGACTCAAATTGGCTTTTTCCAGCGAGGTGGCGAGCTCAGCCAGCTCCTGGCGCTGTTGAACCTCTTTTTTAACACTGCGCAACAAAAGAATGCCAATAATTCCTACTAAAATCGCGAAAGAGGTCTTGAATATGATAGTGATAAGCGATCCGGACAAAAGCCCTTCAAATAATAGAATGAGCATCAGGATAGTTATCAAAGCCTCGGTGGCGATAAGTTTGATGTTGAAAAGGTGATACTTTAGAATGGCCACGGCGGTCATGACTAAAAAGATAAGCGCATAGAGTGGGGCGAAAGGAAGAAAAGCGCTATTCTCGAAAAATACTACCGGAATCATGATAGTAGCGATAATGAATCCCAACATTAAAAGGATGCCCGTCAACATAAAACGCAATTGTTGCCTTTCTACTCCTTGAGAGCGGTAGATCTTTCGAAATAACACAACAATCGCGCTAATACTAAACAATGTTACAAAACCAACAAATACGGGCATGCCCTTACCCGGGATGAGTTGCTGGGCGTTATGTACCAGCTCAACTCCCTCAAATACATACGGCGAAACGGTCAAAGCCATTACCGCTCCGGTCAAAACGATAATGAGATAAAGCCAGTATTTTTTTATTCCTAATTGAGTTGCGGGAATAGTATGCGCCAAAAGAAAAAAAGAGACACTTTGTGGAACGGCCAAGAGAATGGTTATTCGTGACCACCATAAATAGCTGGTCGCAAAAAGCGGCTCCGAACTAATATAGATCGCCAGGAGCCAACCGCACGTTACCAAACTCAAAATAGTAAATATGGTATTAGTGGCGCTTTTAACTTCTCGTTTATAAACCAAAGAGGCCAACAGGATGGTCGAGACCATTGTTATAAGTAAAACTGCTATCCGTATGTAAGCCGGGAAAAGCATATACTACGTATTTAAAAAATTTGCCACTATACTATTAAATTCTGCCGCCTTCTCGATCGAAGGAAAGTGACCTGCTTCTTTAACAATGTGTACTTCAGCCTGAGGGATCAAATAAAAACTACCCTCATTCCGTCCGAGCGGCATAATACTATCATTTTCTCCCCATACTACCATGGCTTGATTTTTCACTTTTGATAATTGGTCAATGAGTATAAGACGCTTGGTTAGCTGAGTAAGACGGCTGATAAAAAGCAGGTTATGCGACGCGCTCATCGTCTCATAAAAATATTCTATAAACTCTGGTTCGATAGCAAGCGTGCGATTATGCAGGGTATGTCGAAAAAAATCTTCCACCCGTTTATTTGCTCGGTTTGGTTTTAAAATAGTCGCAGCAATCAATTTTGCTAATGGATAAAAACCAATCACTTTATCTCCTAGCCCCATATAATCAGCAAAGCCGACACTATTGCTGAGAACAACTCTATTCAATAAGTTTGGATTTCGTAAAGCCATTTGAAGCGCGATCCATCCTCCAATCGAGGCGCCTATAATATGAAAGTCTCTTAAGTTATGAACTCTCACAAACTTCTCTACCACTTCCACTAAATCTTTTTGTGGATCGAGTTTAGAGTAATCCACTCGAGAAGATCTTCCCGCACCCGGCAGATCCAGCGCCCACACCTCAAACCTTTTTGCTAACTCCGGAATATTCCGATACCATTGCCCCCACCCGATATTCGCTCCGTGAATAAGGAGGAGCGGCCTGCCTTGCCCAGCTTTAAAATAATTAATCGAGTACGGCCCAATAGTATCCTGAGCAATGGTGTAAGGAATACCAAGCGTTTGTGCGAGTGCTTCCTCCGTACTCATATTACTTTAATGAATTGCTAAGATGAAAAATATTTTCGAATCTCACGAGCCACGAACCAGCGATCCTATCACCCAAAGCAATCTTTCTCGTAATATACCCACAAAATCCAGCTGCAATTGTCACTGTGGTAGTAAGCTGTGGCCGCCCTACCAATGTCTTCCCGATTTGCTCCACTGACTCCATCGCTCGTAGCGGAATATTTTCTACACCAGCAAGTGCCACCGCATATTTGTGTTTATCCTGCGCCGTACTATCTGGATTTGTCAGCATGTCCTCCGGAACTGTTCCGGCACGGCCATTAAACAGGGGCGTCGCGGGGTCAAGATCGTATCGTTCCACGTCTATTATAACACTATCTCCCAAATTAGTAACCATGATGACCGGTATCCGCTGTTCCCTGGCCAAATGGCGCAAATGAATTTTCATTTCAAAGCTGTCAATAATTTCAAAAATAAGTTTAGGTAGCGGCGGTTGGGTCACAAAATTGTCCAGCGCCTCCTTGGTAATCCCATCCGAAAAAAAATGCAAATCCGCGTATGGATTAACTTCGTACACCTGCTCGGCGAGAATGTGGATCTTCGGCATCCCCACTTGGTCAATGCGCGCGCGGATACGATTGAGGTTGCTAGTTTCGAGCGTATCAAACTCGGCGATCTTCATGGTATTCGCAATTCCGCTATACGCGAGCGCCGTGGCCACGTTGCTACCTACCGATAAACCTACCAAGCCAACGGTAAAATCACATAATATTCTTTGCTCTTCCTCAGTCACCAGATTCCGATTCCGATTCGTCCGTACCAAAAAATATTCTTCTTCGTTAAGCGTGTGGACCAATTTGCCGCTCCACGGAAAATAAATCCAATTACCTATCAATGTATCTCTCCCCCCCTTTAATCTCTCTTGTACAAACTGCTCGCGCTGAGCCTCAAAATCACTTGCAAACAAAAGATGCGGGTGGGTAATCTCAAATAATTCTTTGAGCTGCGTCGGATAGATGTCGCGCTCTTCCCACATGCGATGGGTAGCCCGAAACTCTTCTACGTCAGAGAGCGTATGTGTTTTTTCGGAAAAAATAATTGGCTTAGACGGTAGTGGCATACGGCAAATCTTTACTTATCCACTTCTGTTTGGCGCCAGCACGGAAGTACGTCGGACTTTGGTACGGCCAAAAAACCAATCGTGGCGTTACCTTGTGACGAATACCCGGATCGGCGTAAAAATCACGCCATTCCGAATTTTCATCATTAAGACCTTTAATAATCGCCTCCATCGCGCTCTTTCTTAGTCGATCATTATCTTCTATACCGTGCTTCATCTCCGCGTTGATTTCCAAGTATTGATTCTGCCGGTCATCGTAACGCACCAGCATAGTGAACTTACCAGTGAGCATTGTCTGCAGTTCATTTGTTTCGAGTGAGCGCCGAATACACTCTGGATAAATATTCACGCTGTAAATACTCACTGTAAAGTCAGCGCGTTCGCACACGTACACAAACGGCAAATTCCAGATGTGAGGATACACTCCCGCCGCTTTAGCTTCGGCGATCATATCTGTCTGATGCTCACCGTACAAATGATTGGCGTCTCGCAAGGTAAACACGCCGCCTCGATCCTTCAAATCATAACGAACGAGCGGCAGGCCGCTAAAACTCGAACAAAGCAACCCCTTATTCGCCTCCTCAAAAAAGAATAGTTCGGGAATAAATTGCGTTAAGGTGGGTTGGTTATTCGATTCCAAAAATACCGACTGATAGAGAGTGATATTTTTAGTAGCGAGCCGTCGCAAGAGGATACTGAGCGGCGTTTCGTGAGACATCGTGCCAAGGTCAGCCGTACCGTAGTGGTTAAATGAACTTAGATACGGATTTAGCGCGCCCACCTGCCGCAACACATAATCCCGAAATGTTTCGCTAAAACCTTCGGCGGCAAAGAAAAATTTCACCTTGTACTTTTTCCAATCCAGTCCATAAGCTATGCCGTCATCCAACAAATCTTTCACCAAGGGCGCATAGCCACCAATAATCACTTGTTCAAATTCTTTACCCAACTGCTCCACCGCTTTAATGGCTTCTTCCTTATATGAACCCGGGGTAATGATACTCAATTTAAACTGACCACTATCGGCAATATATTTAAGCGCCTGATACATATACATCCCCCCAATCCATACACCCATAGCAAAACAATCAACAAAGAGCGTGCTCTTCTTCTCAATCGCAAAAAAATCGCGCAAGAGTAATTCTAGCGTGAGCGCGAACTCATAGTCTTGCCATTTTTGCCGTGGAAAATAGAATGGTTTCCCCGTAGAGCCAGAGGTAGAAGAAATTATGAATTGTTTTTCCGACAATTTACCGTCCCAGCATAGATCCTTAAGCGGGTAACTGCACAAATAATTTTCTTTGTCGGTAGCGGGCAGGATACGAAAATCCGCCATCGTTCTAATCCGTTCGGGATTGACGCCGTTTTTTTTCAAAAAATGTTTATATGCCGGTACGCGCCTAGCCATCAGCTGAAACAGTTTAAGCACGCGCCGCTCACCGCGCGCGATCCAATACTCCTCTGGTTTAGTCTTCAGTGCCGCAAGCATCCGCGCCGGATCAGCGATAGTATGTCTAAACATATTAGGCTGTTACCTTGATACGCACGGGAGAATTAATAATTTCCGCGGCCATCCGGTCGGCAATAACCGCCGTCGGCAGCCGCTCCTCGGTACTGCGCCAAAAAATTTGGCGCAAACTTTCTGGAATACTATGTAAATTACTTTCGATTCTCCGCGCGTCATGGACATGGTGAACAAACTGGTCTACCACGCTAATAATTCCCCCCGCGTTAATAACATAATCCGGTGCGTAGAGAATGCCCCGCTCCACCAGCTGCGCTGCGACCCCTGGAT
>DATDTU010000014.1:0-3498 GCA_035290705.1 Patescibacteria group bacterium | reverse complement strand
GGAGATATCGCCAACGATGTATAAAGAGGTGGGGGCGACCTACGCCCTTATCGGTCACTCAGAACGGCGACACTTGTTTCAAGAAACAAACCATCAGGTTCGACAAAAATTGGAAGCGGCGCTAGACGCCGGGTTAACTCCGGTGCTGTGCGTGGGGGAAACGATGAAAGAGCGCGACGAAGGGCAAACCGAGGAAGTGCTTGAGGCGCAACTACGTTCCGCGTTCACGGATGTATCTTGGCCAAAAGAATTGCCGCTGATAGTAGCATACGAGCCAGTGTGGGCGATTAGTAAGGGTAGAGGAAAAGAAGACATGGGGAAGCACTGCGAGCCGGAAGAGGCGGGGCGAGTGGGTGGTTTGGTGAAACATTTTGTGAAAGGTCTATTGCCGGGAGTTTCCGAAACGGTATTTCTTTTTGGCGGCAGTGTTCGCCCGACCACCGTGGCTGGCTACCTGCGTGAACCCAAAATTCAAGGGGTATTGGTGGGAGCCGCTTCCACGCACCTTGAAAGCTGGAAGGAAATTGTACAGCACGTTATTTAATCTATGTGGTACTATTGGATTTTCGCAACGATTATTTTTCTCGGTATCGGAGTAATTGTGTATGTAGTGGCCCGAAAGTTTCCTCAACTCGCTCGGTTGGATGTGGAAAATCTTCCGTTTGAAAAAGAACATAGAAAGAAAAGAGAAATTCTGGGAAAACGTATTGCCACGCGCGAGGAAAGACTTAAGAAAGGCATTGTGGGCTCTCTGTCTCCAGTACGTAAGTGGTGGGGACGGTTTCAGTTACAATTTCGCATATACGTCGGCCGTATCGAACGGCTCTGGCACCATGAGGAGCGGCTGAAAAAAAGATCTCACCCCGAGAAAGAAGAAGTGAATGAGAAGAAAGTGGAGCAGTTACTTGGCGAAGGGAAACGATCTCTCGAGAATACGCAACTTGCCGAAGCTGAAGCTCTGTTTATCGCCGCTATTAAGGCGGATCAACATTCAACAGAGGCGTATCGGGGTTTAGCGGATACCTACCTGGCTCAAGGCGCTTTGGACGAAGCGCGTCAGACCTATCAGTTTTTGCTTCATCTTACTCCGACCGACGACATGGTGATGGTCAAACTAGCTGACATTGCTGAGCTACAGGAAAAATGGGATGAGGCGGTATTCTACTACCAACAGGCCGCGGTGGTGAACGATTCTTTGTCTCCGCGGTTTTATCATCTCGCGGAATTATTGCTCAAGCTCGGGCAGCCCGAGGTGGCGAGAGAAGCAATAGTACAAGCAGTGGAACTGGAACCAAAAAATCCAAAGTATCTTGACTTATTGATAGAAACTGTTATACTAAGCGGCGATAAGAATGCAGCCTTGCAGGCTTACGAGGAATTGCGGATGGTGAATCCGGACAATCAAAAGTTGGTAAGTTTCAAGGAACGAATTAGTGGGATGTAGAGCCTACCGGCTCTACTTTTTATCTCACTGAAGTTTTTTGGGCAGATACCGAAGCGGTCAAATCCCGCCGGCGGGCGGGACCGCGCCTTCGGGCGCTGGCGGGGCAAGGAGGAAATATGTACTATGTATATATATTAAAAAGTGAAAAAACAAAAAAGAGATACATTGGAAGTACAGACGATGTAACAGAAAGGTTGGCTGAGCATAATTCAGGAAAAACTCGTTCTACACGGTATGGTCGACCTTGGTATGTCATTTATACTGAAGAGTTTAAAACCAAAAGTGAAGCGCAAAGTAGAGAGTATCAACTTAAAAGATTTCGGGGAGGGGAAGCATTAAAAAAATTATTAGCACGGGCAGGTACCGAAGCGGTCAAACGGGGCTGACTGTAAATCAGCTGTCTCAGACTTCCTAGGTTCGAATCCTAGCCTGCCCACTCGAATTATTGCCGGAGTAGCTCAGCTGGTAGAGCAGCAGTTTTGTAAACTGCGGGTCGCGGGTTCAAATCCTGTCTCCGGCTCTGGGTGGAGAATGCCGATGTAGCTCAGCTGGTAGAGCACGTCCATGGTAAGGACGGGGTCTCGGGTTCAATTCCCGACATCGGCTCCAAGAGGGTTTATTGGTCAATTAGTTTATTAGTTTATTGGGAATGATTTGAAATATCTCCAATGTACTAATAAATTTTTCAACTAATAACCTAATTACTTTACTATGCCTCGAGCCAAGAATAGGACCAAGTTTCAGTGCAGTGAATGCAAGCGCATTAATTATTTTGCCAATAAGAACGCGCACATCAAAAACAAGCTTGAATTGCAGAAGTTCTGCCGGCACTGCCGCAAGCACACCATGCACAAAGAAACTAAGTAACCTACGAGGCGAGGCCATGAGCCTCGCTTTCTCCTTACACTGTAACTTTTTTCTATGAAAGTTTTAGTTGCTTTCTATAAAAGTCTTTACGACTTTAGTTGGCTTAAGGCACAGCGGAAAAATGGCGAATTAGCTTGGAGCTATTTTCTGTTGTTCGTGTTTGTTTTAGCAGCTTTTACTTTTATCCCGGCGATTATTCTTTTTCCCGGGAACTTGAAAGAGCTGAAACAGGAAGGATTTAAGAAGATTCCAGAATTTACGGCTACTTTTTCGCAGGGGAAATTAGCGATAAGTGGGCTACAGCAACCGTTGGTATATAAGGATGAAACAGAGGATTTTGTTTTGGTGGTTGATACGGTGACCACTACCGCATTGGACTTAGCGAATTTTTTGCCAGACAAAGACCAAAGTGGGATTTTGATCACAGCGGACAAGGTAGAAATTTTTGACGCGGATCAGCAGAAGAGTGAGGTGCAGTATTGGACCGATATTCCTGATACGAGTTTTGATAAAGCCAGGTTACAATCGTGGGCGGATACACTGCTCAGCACGCCGGTCATGTTTCTCATCGGATTAGTCATCGTGATCGTTTTGTTTATGGGCATGGGTATAGGCAAGTTGTTTACTTTATTACTGGTTATATTTATTGTATGGATTGTTTCGGAGTTAACTAAGCGGCAGTGGAAATTTGGGGAGCTGTTCACGGTAGGATTATTTGGAGTTACGTTGCCGTCACTCCTCGCCATAGTAGCAAAATATTTTTCGGTACGGATACCAGGAATATTTTTTCTAGCGCTTCTTGCCTTTATGCTGGCGGTGGTGTTGACGAAAGAGAATGAACCACAGGAGGCCATGAATTGACAGAAAGGGGAAATAGTGATAGGGTGGGTGGTTTACAATTTGTATTATTGGGCGCGTCGTATAATGGTAGTACTGCGGTCTCCAAAACCGCATGCAGGGGTTCGATTCCCTTCGCGCCTGCAAGAGAAGAGCAAGGTTGAATGGAACCTTGTTTTTTGTTATAGTTACGTAGTTACCCTTTTGATTATTTTTTTATAAATTTTAAGAAGTTATATTTTATGAAAAAGGCATTACTTATTTTGCTATGCATCGTTGGAGTTGGTGTCATTGGTGTTTTGATCGTGGCATCTGTCCTTAAGGGCAATAGACGCATACCGAGCGTAGCA
>DATDTU010000013.1:0-8009 GCA_035290705.1 Patescibacteria group bacterium | reverse complement strand
ATCCGAGGTGGCAAAGCGGCCGCCATCGAGCGCTACCATCGGGCGCAGGTCGGGGGGGATAACGGGGATATTTTTTAAAATCATCCACTCGGGCCGAATGTGGTTCATGAGGAGACTCTTCAAAAGTTTCTTCCGGCGGATGATGCGTTCGAGCTTGGTTCCTTTGGTATTTAGCTGTTCGGTGTTGAGACGAGTGACCGTTTCATCCATATTAATCTTCGCGAGCAGGTGATACACCGCTTCAGCGCCAATGGAAGCCTCAAAGAGATGCCCGTAGCGCAAAGACAATTCTTGATATTTGTTTTCTGATACAATGCGAAGGATCTGAATTTCCTTGAGATCTTTTTCCGCTTGCTGAAAATCCGCGTCCAACGCCTGGCGCTTGCGATCGGACTCTTGCTGAAGATGATCGAGTTCTTTCTTGGCAGCTTTGGCGTCGGTCGCTTTTTGTACGCCTTCAGCGAGTTCGCGTTCGATTTGTTTCTTCTTGTTCTTATATTCTTGGCGCAACAGATCGAACGTTTGTTTTTTTTGTTCTTCGTCAACTTGGGTGATGATGAATGACGCGAAGTAGATTACTTTTTCGAGCGCTTGGGCGGAGAGGTCGAGGACTAAACCGACTTTGGACGGGACAGAACGCAAAAACCAAATATGCGCGGCCGGGGCCACGAGCTCAATGTGCCCCATGCGTTCGCGGCGGACGAGAGAGTGAGTAACTTCCACCCCACATTTGTCGCAGATAATACCTTTGTAGCGGATCTTTTTGTATTTACCACAATAACACTCCCAATCTTTTACCGGACCAAAAATTTCTTCCGCGAAAAGTCCGCCCTTTTCCGGTTTCTGGGTGCGGTAGTTGATGGTTTCCGGTTTACTCACTTCACCATACGACCACGAACGGATGGTTTCTGGTGAGGCGAGCTTGAGCCGGATGGCATCGAATTGCATGGAGTGCATTTGGTCTCGGAGCATAGTGTCAGTTATAAAGTTGAAAGTTTGTAAAGTTTATAAAGGTGTGCGGAATTGGCGAGTCCCCGCTTGGGCGGGGTAGGCCTGCCTGCCGGTAGGCAGGGGTGGGTTGGCCGTTGTCATTGCGAGGAGGGAGCTTCGCAGCGACCGACGAAGCAATCCCCTTGCTTCCAGAACTATTCAATTAATTTTACCGTCCTTACAATTTCCTCCAGATCTTTCATTTCAATTCCACACGATCCTTCTAAAACATAATTAAATTTCTTTCCAAGAATTGTAATGACTGATATATCGGGCGAACAAAGGTCATCGTACACTTCGTAACTTACTACCTGTAAACCAGCTAAAGTTTTTTTCTTGATAGTTTCCTGTTTTACAAAGGGGTTGTCTGAGGGCAACTCACTTATCACTGTGTTGACTGTCTGAGCCGCTGTAGACCGAATCACGTATTCACGGCCTATGATACACCTTCCTCTTACAGCTGCTTCGTTCACCACATTGCCAAAGTTAAGCGCTCTTTGGTAAAAAGTTGATGAAACGTCTTCAACATAAGGAAGAATACTATACTGTGCATTCCCCCATTTCGGATTGTATGGAACTTTTAAACTTATTCCCCAATCTTTATTTGAATAAACAACCTCAGTTCTCGGAGCTTCCTCACTAAATTCCTGCTTACAAACTTCAGGTATGTCGTCGTAACTACCTCCCACCAAAACCATGCGACCGTCATTATCTTTTTGTAATGTTCGGGCTGGTGGTTTAGCGGCTTCATCTTGAAGTGTTCGTACTGGCGTATCCGCTTCATCGGTTTTCGTAACGTTGGTTTGCTGGTTCAAAATACACCCACCCCCCATGAGAACAAGTACTGACATCACTATTGCTAATTTGAAACTCAAGTGCTTGGACATTTTATTTGACATTAGTCATTAGGATTTCGTCATTTCTGTTCCCTGTTCTTCTCTCGTCTCTCGCTCCCCCTTCTCCCGCTCTTTCTTCACTTCCTCAGCCGGACGATATTCACCGGATTCGGAACGAGACAGCAGTTCTACATCGAGGGCTAGGCCTTTCAGTTCGCGGACAAGAACGTTGAACGATTCTGGGATGTTCACTTTATTTACCGGCTCACCTTTGATAATCGCCTCATACGCTTTGGAGCGGCCCTGCACATCGTCGGACTTGATGGTGATCATTTCCTGAAGGGTGTGGGCGGCGCCATAGGCCTCAAGCGCCCAGACTTCCATTTCTCCAAAACGCTGGCCGCCGAATTGCGCCTTGCCACCAAGCGGCTGCTGGGTGATGAGAGAGTACGGGCCGATGGAGCGTTGGTGGATCTTGTCCTCAACCATGTGGTTGAGTTTGAGCATGTAGTTGTAGCCAATGGTGGTTTTGTGGTCGAACGGTTCACCGGTGCGGCCGTCGCAGAGCTGTACCTGGCCGCTCGTGGGGAATCCGGCTTTAGTCAATTGTTCTTTAATTTGTTCTTCGGAAACGCCGTTCAAAATGGGGGTCGCTATTTTGTAGCCGAGCGCGTTCGCGGCGAGGCCAAGGTGGGTTTCGAGGAGCTGCCCCAAGTTCATACGGGAGATAACACCGAGCGGAGACAGGATGATGTCGACAGCGGTACCATCTTCGAGGAATGGCATGTCTTCTACTGGAACGATTTTTGAAATAACACCTTTGTTACCGTGGCGGCCGGCCATCTTGTCACCCACCTGGATTTTACGAAGGTCTGCGACGGTAACTTGCACTTGTTTGATAACACCCGGTTCAAGTTTGTCACCATTTTCGGCGGAGAAAATTTTGATGTCAATTACTTTACCGTGTTCACCGTGCTCGAGATAGAGTGAAGAATCGCGGACGTCGCGCGCTTTGTCGCAAAAGATAGCGCGGAGCAATCGCTCTTCGGCGGAAAGTTCGGTTTCGCCTTTCGGGGTAATTTTACCGACCAGAATATCGCCGGATTTTACTTCGGCGCCGATGCGGATAATGCCTTCGCTATCAAGGTTCTTTAATTTTTCTTCACTGACGTTGGGGATATCGGACGTCACGACTTCAGGACCAAGTTTGGTTTCGGAAACGTCGATCGTATAATCTTCGATGTGAATGGAGCTGTAGCTGCTTCCTTGTACCAAGCGCTCAGAAATAATGACCGCGTCTTCGTAGTTAAAGCCGTCCCATACCATGTAGGCAACCAACACATTTTGGCCAAGCGCAAGTTCACCATCGCGAATGGAAGGACCGTCGCTCAAGGGTTCTCCTTTTTTCACTTTTTGACCAAGTTCCACCGCCGGGTGCTGATCAATACAGGTGGAGTGGTTGGAACGCTTAAATTTACTCAAACGGTAGGTGTAGGTTTTTCCTTTTTTACCGGTGAGCACGATGTGTGAACCATCGACTTCGGTGATCTCACCATCTTCATCGGCCAGAATGACGTGTCCGGAGTAAAGCGCGGCCTCGCGTTCCATGCCGGTACCGACCAGCGGGGGTTCTGGTTTGATGCAGGGAACAGCCTGACGCTGCATGTTGGTACCCATGAGGGCGCGCGTGGCGTCATCATGTTCGAGGAAGGGAATACAGGCAGTCGCGATACTCACAATTTGGTGGGAGGCAACGTCCACGTATTCGAGGTTGACGGTGTTGCCAACGCCTGGCTTGCCATAGAGGCGAGATGGCACCATTTCGTCGAGGAAGTATCCTTTTTCATCCATGCGAACACTCGCCGCGGCCGTGATAACTTTTTCTTCTTTAAAAGAATTAAGGTAGACAATTTCATTGGTGAGGCGCGGCTTGACCGGAATTTTTTCGAGTTTCGATTTGGCAAGCTTCGCGGCCACTTCTTTGGTAATAGTCGTTCCATCCTTAAAGCCTTCCACAGTGCCACGGATAATTTCTCCTTCAGTTAAGTTGGGTTTGTTCTCAACTTCGCGAAGCACTTTGCGGTAGGGTGTTTCGATAAAACCGAATTCGTTGATGCGCGCGAAACTAGCAAGGTGGTTAACCAAACCGATGTTTGGACCTTCGGGAGTGGCAATGGGACAAATGCGGCCGTAGTGGGTGGTATGGACGTCGCGGACTTCGAAACCAGCGCGGTCGCGCGATAACCCACCTGGACCCAAAGCGGAGAGACGGCGTTTGTGTTCGAGTTCAGCGAGCGGATTGGTTTGATCCATGAACTGACTGAGCTGGGAACTCATGAAAAATTCTCGAATGGCACTGCTCACGGGGCGGGCGTTGATGAGCTTGTTCGGCGTGAGATCCTCAAGTTCATAGGTGCTCATGCGATCTTTGATGATGCGTTCCATGCGCGCGAGACCAACGCGGAAACGATTTTGGGTGAGTTCACCGACGGCTCGGACGCGACGGTTGCCGAGATGGTCAACGTCATCTGGTTCTTCTTGGGTGATGTTTAAGCGGACAACTTCTTTGAGCACGAGAAGTAATTTTTCGGCGGAGAGCACGCGGTTTTCTTTTTTGTCATAGTCTTCGGGAGTGTAGCCGAGATCAAACTTGGTGTTGAATTTATAGGTACCGACGCGGCCTAGATCGTAGCGGTCAAAGTTGAAAAACATGGCGTAGATGAGACTCTTCGCGTTATCGGCGGTAGCCAAATCTCCGGGGCGGATTCTCTTATAGACTTCAATCAGGCCTTCGTCCATGCTTTTGGCTAAATCTTTTTTGATGGTCGCTTCAACGTAATCAATGTTGGGGTGGTTGTTGGCGCCTTTGAAGAGTTCAATAATTTGTTCATCGTTCTCGTAACCAAACGCGCGCAAGAGCGACGTGGCGGCAACTTTACGCTTACGATCCACTTTTACCCAAATCACATTGTTCGTGTCAGTTTCGATTTCGATCCACGCGCCGCGATTCGGAATAATTTTGGCGCCATAGTAGCGGCGACCGCGAACATTTTCGGCGGTAAAAAAAGCGCCGGCGCTGCGGATGAGCTGGGAAACGACGACGCGTTCGATGCCGTTAACGATGAACGTGCCGCGGGTGGTCATGACGGGGACATCTCCCAAATAAATTTCTTGTGACTTGGCTTGCGTGGTGCGCTTGTTAAGAAGTCGCGCGACCACCCGAAGTGGTGCTTCATAAGTCAAGTTGCGTTCGCGGCAAGTGACTTCGTCGAAACGAGGTTCATCTAAATAATAATTTTCCAAATAGAGTTCGAGGTCGCGTCCGGTAAAATCGGTAATCGGCGAAACTTCTTCAAATAATTCTTTGATGCCAAATTTCAAAAACCAATCGTAGGAATTTTTTTGAATTTCAATGAGGTCAGGTGTCGGAACGGTATGTACTTTATTCAGGAACACGCGTTCCCAGTTTTTTCCATGTCGATGTTTAAAGGTGGCCGGCATAGCAATGAGAATACTTAAGGACAAGTGTTTATTTATTTAACCTCGAAATGACACCGTGGACAACAAAAAATAACTCAGCGGTTTGAGTTTCTGTACAAATTTATCTAACTGTAGCCAAAAAGATGAGGGAAGAGGCCGCGAGGCTCATGTAGTTTTTGTTACTGGACTGGCACGTAAGTCCAGATTTTGAGCAAAAAATAACGATTTTGGCTTTGTCGTTAAAGGAGCAATACGGTAAGTAGGTACATTTTAGAGTATTTAGGTAAATCTGTCAAATTGAGCAAGTGGATACCTATTTGTCAAGCTGGGAGGTATTTTTGCTAAAATTAGCCAAGAAATTTTTATTAAAGAAAAAATAGCAGTTTAGTTATCCACAGAGATATAGAGATATATAGTAGGAGCGGATTATCATATGATGTGCGAAATGCGAAAACTGCGACCCATTCGACTAACGCTCAGGGTCGCCTTGAGCAAAATCGAAAGGCGAAAGTGCGAAACGGCGAACGAGCGAAATCCCACCCTACCCTCCCTTCTGCGGAAGGGAGGGTCGCATCTCTCCCCTTCCGCAGAAGGGGAGATTAAGAGGGGATTTCGGGTTCGCACTTTCGCATTATTTCGCAGTTCGCACATACCTAACTCGAATCCATCTTACATTAAATTTTATTCACACTTGACAGATTATTTTTATCATCTACAATGATAAGTACTTTTTTCTCCAGACAACTGCGGTAGAGCTGATGTTTCAACCGAATCGGACTTTAAAAACAATTCTCTCTCTTACCCTCAAATACCTCGTGTCTTTTTGGGTACTGTTTTTACATTCGACTCGTTAGCTAAAACATGCAGCTCTTCTCGCAGTTTTTTGGAGAAAATGCACAAACGGTAACGCGCCATTCGGTGCGTTATTTTATTATGTTGCTGCTGAGCTTACATCTGTTTATGAGCTCCTGGTTTTATGGTATACTATCGTGTACATATGCCGCGCATTCGACCACGTCGTCCTTCTCTCAAGGAACGAATTAATCTCAACCCAGAAATCAGCCAGGGGCTCATGGCGATACTCTTGCTCGTGGTTGCAGGGCTCGCTGCTCTGAGTTTTTTTGACCTCGCGGGAGTGGCGGGTGAATTTATTGACTCGCTGCTCGCGCTGGTTTTTGGCCGGGTGCGCTATGTTTTTCCCATCATCCTGTTTCTGCTCGCGGTCGTAAAAATAAAAGACCTCAACTACGAATATCGGCCGACGCACGTGCTCGGAGCGGCGTTATTTCTTCTTGGCTTCAATGGTTTGGTCCACCTTTCCTACGCGCCCGCGGAGATGATACCTATCGCCTCCCAAGGATACGAGGGTGGTGGATTTTTGGGCGTGGCGCTCGCGTGGCCGCTTAGCACCTACATTGGCTACTGGGGCGGACTCATTATTGTGAGCGCCTTCATGCTTATCGGCGCTATTTTTTTATTCAACACGTCTCTCGCTCGTATTGTTTCTTTGCACCGGCATCTTTTCCTTCTCTTTGGCTGGTTTGGAAAACAAATCGTGCGTTTCTTCGCTTCGTTCAAAAAAGAAAAGGTTGTTTTCAAGATACAAGGGGAGTATGAAACGGCACGGCCAGGAGACGAAGGGCGGGATGAAACCGAAGAAGAGGAGGAGACAATGGAGGAAGAACGAGATTTTCAACATCGCACGGTGGTGGCCAAACAATCCGCGGTAACCGCTGAGGAGGAAGAGGAAAGCGCGGAAGAAAAAATGATTATTTCTAAACCGAAAGTTATTTCGCGCGCGCTCCCGCGTGTAGATATTTTACAAGTCTCGAAAAGTAAACCAACTTCGGGCGATATCAAGAGCAGCGCGGCAATGATCAAGGAAACTTTCCATAATTTCGGCATTGATGTGGAAATGGGCGAAATTCGGGTCGGGCCAACTGTCACGCAGTATTCTCTAAAACCAGATAAGGGCGTGAAGCTCACGCGTATTACGACGCTCAGCAATGACCTCGCGCTCGCGCTCGCGGCGCACCCTATTCGTATTGAGGCGCCGATTCCCGGGCAGTCGCTTGTGGGTATCGAGGTCCCCAATCAGCGGGTTGCGATGGTGACTCTGCGTGAACTCCTCGAAAGCGCGGAATACCGAAGCCGTGAACACACGATGTATATAGCGCTTGGCAAAGATGTAGCCGGGAAAGTCTGGTTCGGAGACTTGGCCAAGATGCCGCATTTGCTTATCGCTGGTGCTACTGGTTCGGGCAAAACGGTTTGTATCAATACCATCATTTTAAGCTTACTGTTCCAGAATACTCCGGAGACTTTGCGCATAATCATGGTGGACCCAAAACGGGTTGAACTGACGCTGTACAATGGCATCCCCCACCTTTTGACCCCCGTGATTACGGACGCAAGTAAAACGGTGAACGCGCTCAAATGGACGATTGGTGAAATGGAACGACGTTTTGATGCTTTGGCGGCGGCCGGAAAACGCGACATTACTTCGTACAATAAAACGGCCGAGGAGCGCATGCCCTATATCGTGTTTGTGATTGACGAATTGGCTGACCTCATGGCCATGGCGGCGAGCGAGGTGGAGGCGGGTATTATTCGTCTGGCTCAAATGGCGCGCGCGGTGGGCATTCACCTCATTGTGGCTACCCAGCGGCCAAGTGTGGAAGTTATCACTGGTCTCATGAAGGC
>DATDTU010000012.1:0-4485 GCA_035290705.1 Patescibacteria group bacterium | reverse complement strand
TGGGTTTGATAACCGGTGAGGGAGAATCAGTCCCGAGCGCGGAAGTGGCCTTGTATGATGCCGCGGGAAACCAGGTAAACACGGCGGGCTATGGCCAAGCCAACCCGCAGACTGCCGCGGGGGGCGCCTACGGCTGGATTGTGCCCAATGGTAGTTATTATCTCACCATTAGCAGTGTTGGTTTCTACGATCGAACGACGCCGCTGTTCACCGTTTCTAATCACATAGTCAACCGGTCGGTAAATCTTATTCTCGCTCCTCCGCTGCTCACTGATATCATTGATCCCGACGCCCCCCTGCTCGATAACGCGCTCACTATAGCAAAAAATCTTCGACTCAAGGCACAATCAAGCGTCAAACGAGCGTTACAAACACTCACTGATCTGGCAGACAATCCCACAGTTGAAAAAACTACTCGCGAGGTAGTGGTGCCCACGGTGGTAACGGCAGCCGCTTTCGGCACCCTGGCCCTGGTTCCGTGGTGGGATATTATTTCCTTATTACGATTGTTGTTTTTGCAGCCGCTCTTGCTCCTCGGGCGCGGCCGGAGGCGCGGTTGGGGACAAGTGTATAACGCGCTGAATAAATTGCCGATTGATTTGGCGACCTTGCGCTTAATTGATAAGGAAACCGGCAAAGTAGTGCAAACCAAAGTTACCGATAAAGAAGGGCGTTACGCCTTTGTGGCGCCACCGGGCGCGTATACCATTGCGGTAAATAAAGCCGGAATGCTCTTTCCTTCCGCTCTTCTGGGTGCCATCACTGCCGACGGCCGCCGCCCCGACATCTATCACGGCGAAACCATTCGGGTCAATGATGAAAGCGCGGTTATTACGGCTAATATCCCCCTTGATCCGAGCGGCGAGCACAAGCGTCCGTCGCGCCTGTTCTGGTACCAGGTAGGCCGAGCGGCCAGGCTCACGTTCTCCTGGATCGGGATTATTATTACCGCTGTTTCGCTATACATTGCTCCGGTGTGGTATGTGTGGGTATTATTTGGCCTGCACATCTGTCTCTTTTTCGTTTTCCGACGGCTGGCTATTCCACCGAAAATAAAAAGTTGGGGTATTGTCTACGACGCCGCTTCCAAGGAACCGGTGCGGCAAGCAGTGGCTCGGCTCTTTAATCTTCAATTTAATAAATTAGTCGCGACCCAGATCACTGACCGCAAGGGACGTTATTACTTTTTGGCTGGGGATGATGCCTACTATGTTTCGTATGATCATAATAACTATGCTCCCACTAAAAGCACTACCATAGATTTAAAAGGGAAAGAAGCCGAGACCATTACCCTTGATGTGGGTTTGAATAAGCCCAATAATAAACGGGCTAGCCTAGACGCCGGGGCTACGCTGAATAAAAACAAACTTCCTCCCGAAAAAAATTTTGGTGTAAAAACACGTTTTTAGCTAAAGTAAGCAAAATATATGGGGTTGACTTTTTGGCTAAAATATGCTATACTATCATTGTTAAGATCTTAATACCGCGGTAAAAAATCAGAGTCAGCTCTTTAGTAAGGAGAGGTCGTTTTTTAAGAACACCTCGGCGTTACCATACGCCATTTAAGTATTAAGTTCTTAGTATATGTCATTACTGTTAGACCACTGCGACCAAAAGCTGGAACCATTTAAATACCAATTATCCGTAATGGTATTTAGTATCATGACTGCCTGGATGTTGGGGTTGGTTCTGCCTACAGTTTTCCTTCTTTAAACAAGGAGCTTCACAATTTAATCCATACAAAAAAACCGCCACCCGGCGGTTTTTAGTTAGGTGTGGACCGTGTGGGGATCGAACCCACGACCTCCTGACTGCCAGCCAGGCGCACTACCAGCTGTGCTAACGGCCCGCCTTCGCTGAAGCTACGGCGGGCAAGGCCCTCCTGAGCATTCAGGAATGATTCTACGTATAATTTCAAATCGAGACAAGCAGAACGAAAAAATTATACTCTACCTGACAACTGTCTGTCAAGGTAAGCGTTTTCCTGTAAAATAAAAAACGACCGTTTCAAGACGGTCGTTTAAGTCTAATAATCAGTACTGTCTGTTCACATTCACATCAACCCGTTCCGGAACCCGCACGTCTATTTGGTTTGGTGCAGCCGTATTTTGAGCTGGCGCGCGATAATTGTTAACCGCTCGACGCAGGTATGGTACCCCATACACTACGAAGAAAAAAGCCGCTATGGCAAGGATTACTATTCCCACTATAGTACCAAGCACGCTACTATCGTCGCGTGTGACAGCCGGGGTGTTTACAATGGTAGTCATATAGTTAGTTTTAAGGGTTACTATATTAGTTGACGAAGCGAGCACGAGCATATTACAACCACCTGCTTGATTTTTTAGCTATAGTTAGGTATAGTTGAGATTGTTTTAATCGAATGCTCTCTCAATTAAGAAGTGAGTTCCATCCCCATACCTATCAGCGTTAGCTAACTTTTATCTCCGCTGATGCACGCGAACCCGTGCTTCGCCGGAGGCTACGCCGAGGCGAGTAGCAACGCAGATAAACGCGGAGATAAAATTGATTTTGTAATAAAAGATAATTCTAATATGTCATTTTCCGTTGGCATTGTCGGCCTCCCAAACGTCGGCAAATCAACCCTGTTTAACGCGCTCACCAGAGGCAAGCAGGCGCTCGCCGCAAACTATCCGTTTGCTACCATCGACCCCAACGTCTGTGTGGTTGAAGTTCCAGATGAGCGATTGCAAAAACTCGCTGAGGTTTCAAAATCAAAAAAAATCATTCCTACTACCATCGAGTTTGTAGATATTGCCGGATTAGTTAAAGGTGCGTCTGAAGGCGAAGGTCTTGGTAACAAATTTCTCTCACATATTCGCGAAGTGGATGCAATCGCGCAAGTTGTTCGGGCTTTCTCGGACAGTAACGTCATTCATGTCCACAACCGCGTTGACCCAAAAGACGATGCGGCGATTATCAACACCGAACTAGCTATTGCTGACTTGCAAACGGTGGAGAAAAGCCTTGATAATGCTCGGCGGAACAGTAAAGGGGCCGGCGCCAAAGAATGGGCGCCGAAGGTGGCGGTTCTCGAAAAAGTTTTTAATCAACTACAACAGGGGCTACCGGCACGGTTACTTGATTTGAACGACGAAGAAAAATTAGTCGTGCGAGATTTGCATTTGCTCACCATGAAGCCGATGTTGTATGTGGTGAATACTGACGAAGAAATCAAAAAAACAATAAATCAAGAAATCAAAGTTGACGATAAAGCGCCGCATATCTACGTCAGTGCAAAGCTCGAGGCGGAGTTGGCGGATTTGAGTCCCGACGAAGCGAAACAGTACTTAAAGGAATTAGGAGCGGAACAAACCGGACTTGATAAACTGATTAGCGCCGGCTATCAACTGCTTGGGCTCATTACCTTCCTCACATCCGGCGAACCGGAGACGCGGGCGTGGACTGTCAAAAAGGGCACCAAAGCTCCCGACGCCGCCGGAGTCATCCACACCGACTTCGTGAAAGGGTTCGTGAAGGCGGACGTCGTGAATTGGAAGGACTTTGTGGAGGCGGGTGGGTGGAGTAAATTGAAGGAAACTGGTAAAATGAAGTTAGAGGGGAAGGAGTATGTGGTGAAAGATGGGGACGTCATATACTTTCATATTAATGCGTAGAGAAATTTTCGCAGATGGTTGTAGGTTAAATTTTCAATTTCTAATTTTCAATTTTTAAACAATTCTTTAATGATGCAATGAGGCCATTCCCGTTTTGTCATCCTGCCATCGACTGGCCCTGAGGGGCCGCTCAGGCCCTCGAACGGGAGCGAAGGCCACAGCCGTAGCGAAGGATCTCTGTCCGTTTGGCAACTGAGACAGAGATTCTTCGGTCGCTGTGACGCTCCCTCAGAATGACAGTTACGATTAAGGCATTATTTTATTGTGAAATTGTTTGAAAATTGAAAATTAGAAATTGAAAATTTGTTATGGACATCCACAAAGACCTCAAGCATTTAGGTTTCATCCACCACAAAAAAACACCCAGCGCATCCATTATTCGTGAGGTGGTTTTTGGTATGGAAGACGGGATGGTATCCACCATGGGCGCGATTACGGGTATCGCGGTGGGGAGCCACAATCATTTTACCGTGATACTGGCCGGTCTCGTCATTATTTCGGTTGAGTCAATCTCCATGGCCGTGGGGTCATACCTCTCTAACAAATCTGAGCGCGATATTGACCTCCGAAAAATTAATGAAGAAAAATTTGAATTGAAAAAATATCCGCAGGAAGAAAAAATGGAACTGATTGGGATGTATGTACGCGATGGCTGGCCGAAAAAGCTCGCGACGGAGATGGCCGAGGTCGCGTCACAAAATAAAAATCTCTTTTTGCAAGAGATGGCGTACCGCGAACTCAAGGTTTTTCCCGATCAGATGGGGCAGCCTCTGCGCAATGGTGTGGCGATGGGGTTCTCGTATGTCCTCGGGGGCGTGATCCCGTTATTGCCATATTTACTATTATC
>DATDTU010000011.1:0-6161 GCA_035290705.1 Patescibacteria group bacterium | reverse complement strand
AAAAAGCCAAAGAAGTGCAGTTGTTGAATGATTTGGATTCGGTAGAGAAATACATCGGCAAAGAAATTTGGGATGTGGAGAGAGCCGAAGCGCAATAATAAAGTTTAAAACTTCTACTCTTTACCGTAAGAAACCCAAAGCTCAGCCGTCTTTTACCTGTGAGTAACCCACTTGCCCATTGCTGTTGTTTGCAGCTATAGTACGTGGTATCGTCTTAATTATTAATATAGAATTGTATGTATAAAAAAGCCTCTCTCTTCATCGGCCTTATGGCTTTGGTCCTGTTCGTGGGAGCAGGCTGCCGTAAAGGCGATACCAACGGCATCCCCACCACCGGTACCAACGGTGATTCCACCGTCCCCACCACTACGGTTACTACCCCCGCCACTCCGGCTGCGAATACTACTACTCCAGCTAAAACTGCTTCCAAAACTACTCCCCCAAAGACAACTACACCTTCCGCCACCCCTGCTCCCACCTCATATGTGCAAGCCCTGAACGTGTATCGTACCAATGGTTACTACTTTCAATTCGTCAGCTGCCATGGGAATCCTGGATCCCTCATTATCAAAAAGGGAGCCAAGTACATGCTCGATAACCGCGATAAAGTATCTCACCGGTTCGTCGTTGGTGGCCGAGCGTACACCATCAAGGGGTATGGCTATCTCATTCTAACCGCCGATCGAACTGGCGACCACAATATTACCTGTGACGGAGGAGGAGCTGCTATGATCAAAGTTTTACCGTAAGCTTTGTACGCAAAAGCAGGGCAGACAGCCCTGTTTTTTGTTGAATAAATTATGAGAAAGTGATATGATATAAAAAATTCCGAATTCAAAATTATTGATTATCTATGTCCCTTGCCGATAAAAAATGCGTCCCGTGCGAAGTAAAAATTCCTCCTCTGGAGGAAGAGGATATCAAAAAAAATATGGCTGAATTAAAGTTGCCGTGGGAGGTTGTAGACAATAAAAAAATTCGTCATGAGTTTAAGTTTAAAGATTTTAAAGAAGCGATGGCGTTTATAAATAAAGTTGCGGAAATCGCGGAGAGTGAAGGGCATCATCCGGATATTCATATCTTCTACAATAAAGTGACCATAGAACTCTGGACGCACTTCATTGGCGGATTGCATGAGAATGATTTCATTGTGGCGAGTAAGATTGAGTTGATTTAACTTTATTCAATTCCCTCCCCCTACATTAGGGGGAGGACAGAGGAGGGGGTATGGATTCCACGAAAAAAGCTAATGATACAAGGTATTTGTACAAGAATGATCATCGTTTGAAAGAAATTCGTCAATTCTTGCGCGCAAATCCTACTTTAGCGGAAAAAATATTGTGGAAATTTTTACGGGGTAGGCAACTCGGACACAAATTCAGGCGGCAGTATAGTATCGGTGGTGTGGTGGCGGATTTTTGCAGCGAAGAGATTAAGTTAGTTATCGAAATTGATGGATGGACGCACGAGAGTGAAAAAATCCAAATGAAAGATGAGGGGAAAGAACATTTTTTCGAGACACAAGGTTACAAAGTAATTAGGTTCACCAATGAGCAGGTGTACGGCGATATTGAACCAATTGTGAAAGAAATTATTCGGGTTTGTGCAGAACTTAAGAGGGAACTTAAACAAGGTTCGTAGCGATACCCCCTCCCGCGCCCTCCCCCTAATGTAGGGGGAGGAAATCGCTCGACGTTTGCTCTCTCCCCATTTAGGGGAGAGACGCAGAGAGGGGTATACGTTCGCTTCATTCTAAATAGAATAGTTTCTATAATTATATATGTTTACTTTTCTGTATGCCATCATTCTAGGCCTCGTCGAAGGCATCACCGAATTTTTGCCCATCTCTTCCACCGGCCACCTCATCCTCACTTCGTCGCTACTCAAAATCCCCGAAACTAATTTCCTCAAAACCTTCGAAATAGCTATCCAGCTCGGTGCGATTTTGGCAGTGGTTGTTTTGTATTGGCGTAAATTGTTGCTCCAGAAGGAAGTTTTGACACGTGTTATCATTGCATTTCTCCCCACTGCCATCCTCGGTCTCTTGCTGTATAAGGTAGTGAAGCGCTATTTACTTGGCAACGTAGAGGTAGTATTATGGTCGTTAGCGGCTGGGGGAATACTACTCATTGTTTTTGAGCTTTTGCATAAAGAGAAGGAAGCGGCGATAGGGGAGGTGGAACAGCTTTCCTACCAGCAAGCCGCCGCCATCGGCCTCTTCCAATCCCTCGCCTTCATCCCCGGCGTCTCCCGCGCCGCCGCGACCATTGTTGGCGGCCTTCTGCTTGGATTAAAACGCAAGACAATCGTCGAATTCTCATTCCTCCTTGCCATCCCCACCATGGCCGCGGCCACCGGACTAGACTTAGTAAAAAACGCCGGGAGTTTTTCTGGTGAACAATTTGGATTGCTCGGCGTTGGATTTTTAGTTTCATTTCTCACCGCGCTGGTTGCCATCAAATGGTTGTTGCGGTTTATAGAGAAACATAATTTTGTGTGGTTTGGGGTGTATAGGATAACAATTGCAATCGTATTTATGATACTAATGACTAGTAAACTAATAAACCAATAAACTTCTTTATGCGTTATTCCCAACTCTTTGCCAAAACCAGTAAAAGCGCCCCGGCTGACGCTGAAAGCGTCAATGCCAAACTCCTCACTCAAGGCGGATTTATTTATAAGAACTCCGCCGGTGTATATAGTTACTTGCCGTTCGGTTGGCGTGTTATGCAAAAAATCGCGCAGATTATCCGTGAAGAAATGAACGCGATTGGCGGGCAGGAACTCCTTATGCCGGCATTGCACGATAAACATTACCTAAAAGCAACCGGCCGGTGGGATGTGGATGTGGTATTTAAGGTGAGCGAAGGAAAAGATAAAGAACCACAGTTTAACATCAGCTGGACTCACGAGGAGATTATGAGCGAGATTGCTTCGCGCTATGTTAATTCGTATAAAGACCTTCCCTTCGCTGCCTATCAAATTCAAACAAAATTTAGAAATGAACCACGAGCCAAGAGCGGACTATTGCGCGGGCGGGAGTTTATGATGAAGGACTTGTATAGTTTTCACCGTAACGAAGATGACCTAAATCGTTATTACGAAATAGTTAAAGACGCGTACTTCAAGGTTTTCAACCGGTGCGGACTAAAGACCTATTACACGCTCGCCGCTGGCGGAGATTTTACCACCAACTTTACGCACGAGTTTCAGGCTGTCTGTCCGGTTGGCGAAGATACCATCTACATCTGTAGCGACTGCGAATACGCGGAAAACAAAGAAGTCACCTCTCTGCAGGCGGGCAGTAAGTGCCCCAAATGTGGCGGCAAGGTCCGGGAAGAGAAATCCATTGAAGTAGGCAATATCTTCCGTTACGGGACAAAATATTCCGAACCGTTTAATTTGCATTTCACCGACGAGCACGGCAAAAAACAATTTGTTACTACCGGCGCCTACGGCATTGGTTTAGGAAGAATGATGGGGACACTAGTGGAAACATTTCACGACGACAAAGGCATCATCTGGCCAGAATCCGTCGCGCCATTCAAGGTGCATCTCATTGCGCTCGGCCCGGACGAGACAGTAATGCAAGAAGCGGAAAAGCTGTATAAGGAACTCAGCAGTGGGGGAGTGGAAGTGCTGTACGACGATCGCGCGGACGCGACGGCCGGTGAAAAATTCAGCGACGCTGACTTGATTGGTCTGCCCGTGCGACTAGTCATTTCCAAAAAAACCTTAGCCCAACAATCTGTAGAATTTAAACGGCGAAATGAAGTAGAATTTTCGTTAGTTAAAGCAGAAGGAGTTTTGCAAAAAGTTATTAGTTAATAGTTATTGGTTATTAGTAATAAAACTAATTAACTAATAAACCAATAACTTCTCGGTATGTACCCTCCCGAAACAATCAACGAAATCCACCGTCGCCTGCAACAGGCCATTCCACATAACAAGGTGCTCTTGGGAGGGAGTTACCTCTACGGCGAAGCTACCGAGGATAGCGACGTAGATTTTTATGCTATTTGTAAGTGGCGTGACTTGCTTACGTTTGGTTCCTATCGTCAAAAAATCGAAAAATTAAAAGATGAATTTTTTACCGTAGGGTGGAATGTCACCGTGGTTCCCCAGGCACTCTACGACCGCGGGTGGTACTATGTGTATGGCTCCGACACGTCCGGTAGAATTCAACAGTCCGCCATCTACAATAAACTCATCATTCGCAATTCTCTTAAATTAGCCTTCTATCACTACCTCTCGTCTCTCAGCGCCACGAGTAGCGCGGAGCGGCAAAAGAAATTAGTCAAATCCGCGCAACAGCTCGCGGCCGCGCTGCTTTTTTTTGAGAAAATTTTTAGCTTCAAACCATTTTTTTCGAGCGCTAACCTCATCAAACAGCTCGCGAGCATACGGTCACTCAACGCCGCGCCCCTCACCGAACTCCTGCGCTCGAAAGTAGAAAAAACTGAGCTGAGCAAAGAACGGCTTTACCACCTGGGCAACCAGTTGGGAGCTTTGCTTTTGCAGACAAAAGACGAGCTGGGAGGCGCTTGGAGCCATTTTTCTTGGGTGAATTATTGTTTATACAACGCGCGCTTTCTTTGGAAAGGAAAACTCTTGTTTTTATTCACTAACCCTGATAAAATGGTACTGCAAAAGTTAGCCCGCGCCGTGCAAAGCAAGAGTCACGCGAACGAAGTGGTAGAGGCTCTAAAAGAAATTGTGTTTCCGGTCATTGTTATTTAAACAGGATACACGATACACGTAAAACGATACCCAATCGAATTGTATCGTAATACGTGTACCGTGTATCGTTCACTCTAACGTATGTCCACCGTGCTCATCTACTCCACCCCCACCTGCCCCTGGTGCCACAAAGCCAAGGACTACTTCAAAGAAAAAGGTGTTGCCTTTACCGATATTGATGTTGCCGCTGATCAAGCTAAAGCAGCAGAAATGGTAAATAAATCCGGTCAAATGGCCGTGCCGGTGATTGAGATTGATGGAACTATTGTGGTGGGATACGATAAAGAAAAGATTGAGGAGTTGCTGAAATTGGAATAGTAATAAAATACCAATAATACTAATGTATGCGAATGCTGCTAATGCCAATTAGTTATTTGTATTATTAGTATACATTTGAATAATTAGTATTATACTCGTTATGAATGAGATAGTCTTCGACATCGAAACCCAGAACACTTTTGCTGATGTAGACAACGATTTTAAGAAACTAAAAATTTCCGTTGTTTCTATTTATCGGTATGAAACTGATAGCTACGAAAGTTTCGAAGAGAATGAGTTGGCTCGCCTCTGGCCGATTTTTGAAAAAGCCGATCGCATTATTGGTTACAATAGCGAGCACTTTGATATTCCCATCCTCAATAATTATTATTTAGGCGATCTTGCCACATTTCCTCATCTTGATCTCATCACCAAAATTAAAGACACGCTTGGATTTCGGTTAAAACTCGATGACGTGGCGCAAGCGACGCTCGATAACATCAAAAAAAGCGCCGAAGGTCTTCAAGCCATCCGCTGGTGGAAAGAGGGGAAACTAGATGAAATAAAAAAATATTGCGAACAAGATGTCCGTGTTACCAAAGAAGTGTATGAATTTGGGAAAAAGAATAAGCAACTATTCTATAAAACATTGACCGGCGAAGTGTTGCCCTTTCGCGTGGATTTTGATATGCCTAAAGTTGCTCCGGCCGGGAGTGGTGGTAAAATTAATTTGACTCTACCTTTTTGATAACGGATTTACACGGATGGTTACCGATCTCCGCCAGCCGGCGGACACAGATCACGGATCGCCAATTGTATCTGTGATCCGTGAAAATCTGTAACCATCCGTGAGGATCCGTTTATGTTACTTAAACCCAAGAAACTACGTCAGGTGTACCTTGACCACGCCGCGGCCACGCCGCTAAGCAAGGAGGTGTTCCAGGCTATGGAGCCTTTTTTTGTTACGGAGTATGGTAACCCGTCTGCTCTGTATAAGTTGGGACTGCAAGCCAATGAGGCGTTAAACAACGCACGACGAACCATCGCGCAGGTTTTGCATGCATTACCGGATAACATTATTTTTACGAGTGGGGGAACTGAGGCGAATAATTTGGCGGTGTTTGGGGTGGTGAAAGTGAACCCTCACCCTGCGTCCCTCTCCC
>DATDTU010000010.1:0-3028 GCA_035290705.1 Patescibacteria group bacterium | reverse complement strand
GCGCGAGAAACAGCGTCAGCTCGAAAAAGAAGCGCGCAAAAGTAGTGGTCTCACCGTGGTCATTCCTCCCAAAGTTTCGGTAAAGGAACTGGCTGAGTTATTGCAACTCCCTGTGAACAAATTGATTGTCGAACTCATGAAGAATGGCATTCTTGCCACGCAAAATGAAAACATCGATCACGATACCGCGACCATCATGGCCCAAGAGCTTGGTTTTAGCGTTGGCGAAGGCAAGCAAGAAGCGAAGGCAGAAAATGAGGAGCATGTGGAAGGTTTGCAAACAGTGTTAAACGAAGGAGCCACCACCCCTCGTCCACCGGTAGTGGTGGTGATGGGCCACGTCGACCATGGCAAAACCAAACTGCTCGATACCATTCGCCATACCAACGTCATGGGCGGCGAAGCCGGTGGCATTACCCAGCACATCGGCGCGTACCAAGTTATCTGGACAAACCCAAAAAGTAAAGAAAAATCCCCGCTCACCTTCATCGACACCCCTGGGCACGAGGCCTTTACTGTCATGCGCAGTCGTGGCGCGAAAGTGGCCGACATCGCCGTGCTCGTGGTAGCCGCGGACGATAGCGTGAAGCCGCAAACCGTTGAGGCTATCAACATTATCAAAGCGGCCAAACTGCCGTTTGTGGTCGCCATCAACAAAATCGATAAACCCGGCGCTGACGTTCAGCGGGTGCGCAACGATCTCTCTCAGCATAATATCATTTCCGAAGAGTGGGGTGGGGAAGTGCCGATGGTAGAAATTTCCGCCAAAGAGAATAAAAATATCGATAAACTTCTCGATACGTTGCTGCTGGTGGCCGACATGAACGCCGAAGCGATCAAAGCCGACCCCCACCGCCCGGCCGCTGGCACGGTCATCGAAGCGCACGTGGATAAAGGCGCCGGTCCCGTGGCTACTATCCTAGTACAAACCGGAACGCTCCGGGTGAATGACTCATTGGTAGTAAACGGCGAAGTATACGGCAAAGTCCGCGCCCTCAAAAATCATCGCGGCGAATCACTCACCATCGCTCCGCCAAGCACCCCCGCTCGTATTTTGGGTTTCAAAATTGCTCCGCGCGTGGGAGATATTTTAGACGTCAGCAAATCTGGTTCCGCCGAGCAGGTGGATGTCCGCAGTAAACGCTCCCAGCAAACCGGCGCCGAAAAAGCCGCCACTCCGCCCGCGCAAGAAGAAAATGAAGAAGAGAAAAAGAAGGTGCTCAATATTGTGGTCAAAGCCGACACGCTCGGCTCTCTCGAAGCTATTGTTGGTTCACTTGATTCCATGCAGCACGGCGAGGTAGGAGTACGGGTAGTAGGCAAAGGTCTCGGCAACATTACCGCTGACGACGCTACCCTCGCGCAAACGACCGGCGCTATCCTCTTTGGTTTCAACGTCAACACCACCCCGGTTTCTCAAGACTTGATCCAATCAACTGGTATCCGTTTCCATCAATACAAAGTTATTTACGATCTCCTCGACGAGGTAAAATTAGAATTAGAAAAATTATTGGTTCCCGAACTTATTACCACCGAACTCGGCAATTTCAAGGTCATGGCCATTTTTCGCAGCGAAAAAAGCAAAATGATCGTGGGCGGACGCGTGGAATCGGGAAAGCTGTATAAGGACGCGCGGATCCGCGTGAAACGCAACAACGAAATTATCGGCCTCGGCAAAGCCGGCCAGCTCCAAAGCGGCAAGCAATCGGTAAATGAAATCCCCGCTGGTAGCGAAGGCGGTTTGCAATTCGAAGGAAAACTTAAACTTGAAGTAGGGGATGTGCTCGAGGCGTATAAGGAGGAGAAGAAGGAGAAGAAACTGGTGTTGAGTTGATTGTTATATTGCTGTATTGTTATATTGTTTTTAATATACACATAAATATGGAGGGGAAGAAATTTTTAAGGTTGGATGATATTGCCGCGTATAAGCGCGCTTTTCATTTGGCCAATTATGTTTGGGAAATAGTCATTAAGTGGAGGGCAATGGCACAACGCACGGTGGGAGAGCAGTATATCGAAGCAATTGATTCAATGTCAGCTAATATCGCAGAGGGTTTCGGGAGATATGGAAAAAAAGATAAAGTTAAATTTTACCGTTATAGTTTCGGATCGATGTACGAATCCCTGGATTGGACCGAGAAAGCTCGCGTCAGAAAATTATTGACAGTTGAAGAATATAACAAAATTTTTAAAGAGCTCCACGAACTACCACGAGAAATACATCACTTAATAAAGTTTACGAACGATAAGCTAACTTTTTAACAATAAAGCAATACAACAATATAACAATTAACTTGTATAATATGGAGAACATCTTCACCGATGCAAACTTTGAACAAGAGGTACTTCAATCTTTAGTGCCTGTCTTCGTCGACTTTTGGGCGCCGTGGTGCGGGCCGTGCCGGATGACGAGTCCGTTTGTGGAGGAGCTGGCGCACGAGCTCGAGGGCAAAAATATTAAAATTGGAAAACTGAACGTGGATGAAAACCCCAATACCACCGGTCAGTATAACGTGCTCAGCATCCCTACCTTCATGGTTTTCAAAGGCGGGGAGCCAGTCGATCAGATCGTCGGTGGAGTGCAAAAAGAAAAGCTCAAGGAGTTGATGGAGCGTCATGTGTCATAAAAGGCCCATCAAAGCAGTTTATAGATAGCACGACAACCTAACATTTTAATTTTAGCTTCTATAGTATGCTTAGCAAAAACGTCAAGGTAGGACTCGTGACACTGGCTAGTGTGGCAGTAGTCGTCATCGCGGTGGCGCTCGTTAATTTTTTTCGGGGCAATTTGAGGCAGGCCACGACAAGTGGGGAAAGGGAATTGTCTTACAGTGGGATGGCTCTTGAGTCAGCCAATCTGGATATGCGGGCTGCGACTACCAAAGGCTTCGCCGCGGATAGTATGGCAGCGAGCCAATCGCCCGCGCCAGATCGCGCGACCGATAACGACCAGTCAAAAACCACCGAGCGTCTCATTATCAAAACCGGCGAACTCTCCATGGTGGTAAAAGACGTACGCGCTACCGTC
>DATDTU010000009.1:0-6251 GCA_035290705.1 Patescibacteria group bacterium | reverse complement strand
ATTAATCACGTTGCTTACAATCGCGCGAAGAATACTCAAAATACGTATCCCTTTATGCTCATAAAAATGCTTATCTTCTACCGCGATAGTGGCCTTCACCGCCATCTGCGCCACTTGGTTGAGCTCAACCACGGTACGCTTCTCATCCTGATACACTTCATAGAGCAGGTGTTCCCCCGTACGGTCATAAATCTTGGTACTCTGTGCCACCTGCCGCTCTCCTAATTTATTCGGATCAGGCAGATCTCGGCTCACCCATGCCACCACCCCCGTGCCAAGCACAAAACAGGCTAAGATCCCTAGCCCCATAAACTGCGCGATTTTTTTATAGTTGAGTCGTGGCATCTTCCACCTTCCCCGAAAGGGAAACTTCCATTTTAGCCACCGCGCTCGCGCTTTTTCCTTAATTTCTCCGTACACTCGACTACCGCGGCGAGTTAGTTTTGGTATGGGCATAACGAATTAAGTTTTCTAAGTTGCCTAAGTTCACTAAGTTCGCTAAGTTACAACTAGCCGAGTCGGTTGGCAACTTAGAAAACGTAGACAACTTAGTTAACTTAGGCTTAATTATACCTCACCATCCCCCTATTGACAAAAAAGGCCTTTTCTAGTATACTGCCGGGTTATAAAGCGAAGGGTATCCTGAAGTAGGGTATCTTTTTTAATGCCTAACTAGCCGAAGGAACACGCAAAGTACTGTAAAAGGCCGTTTTTACAGGTCTAAATACAACATGTTCCGGGAGGCGAGCGGCACTAAATATGAGCTTACTTAAGCAAAAAATCAGTCAGATTACGCCCAACCGAGCCCTGTATGCGCTTGTTTTAGCAGTCTTTTTAACCCATCTGGTATACCCCGCTACCTTAGTAAACGCTAAGAACGGCCCCCGATTACGCGTTAAAGATCGTCTCAACCAATTTGAGGAGGTTTTAAAACAATCGGCGGAAAGCCGGATGTTCAACCCTCCAGTAGAGAAAAAGACTGTACCAAAGGCAGACAAGGTCGTCAAGGCAGTCATCACCGCCTACTCCAGTACCCCCGACCAAACCGATGATACTCCTTTTATTGCCGCTTCCGGCAAACGCGTCCATGATGGCATGATTGCCGCCAACTGGCTACCCTTCGGTACGGAGGTGAAAATCCCTGCCCTCTACGGCGACAAAATCTTTACCGTCGGAGATCGCATGAACAAGCGCTATGGCTACGGCCGCATGGACATCTGGATGGACGCTCCCAAAAAAGAAGTCCGTCAGTTCGGTGTCAAACGCGTGGAAGTAGAAGTCTACTACGTCAAAAAGGCGCCGAAGAAGATTGTGAAGAAATAAATGATAAATAAAAATACCTCGCGTTGAGCGGGGTATTTTATATAATACCAATAATACGAATGTATACTAATGATACGAATATGTATCTTAAAACTTTTCTCTGTCTTCAAGTCCTTTCTTGGTCCTAAGGATACGTTTTGGGTGCAAGTATTGCTGCCTGAAATTGACGAGTATCCCTAGCTTTACATCAAGTATTTGTAAATACCGTTGCATTTGATAGTAGTCCTCCCGAGTTATTACTGGTTTGGCTTTTGCCTCAAAAATTATTATTCCTTCGATAAAAAAATCTAATCTATTCCCAGTATCGGCAACTACATATTCTCGTTCAAATAAAATTTTCTCTTCAGTAAAAAGCTTTGCTGCCAAATCACAATACTGACTTTCACGTCCAAAACGTCCGATGATATTGTGTGCCTTAAAAAGTACGCCATTTATTCGGTAAGAAAGCTCTGGATAAATCAATTTCGCATTAGCATCATTAGTATACATTCGCATAATTAGTATTTATTCAATCCGTCTTCGCCCGAAACTGCAATGCCTCAGCGATGTGATCAATCTTAATACTATCACTTCTCCCCAAATCCGCAATCGTGCGGCTCAATTTCAAAATCCGGTTATACGCCCGTGCCGACAAATGCATCTGCGTCACCGCCGCGCGGAGCAAATCAAGCGACTGATCATCAAGTTTACAAAACTCCCGAATTTCCTGATTACGCATTTCACTGTTGGCATGAACCCCCCGCCCCATAAATCGCCACACCTGAATTTCGCGCGCTGCCTCCACTCGCTCTCGAACTTTTTCGGACGGTTCCGCCAATTCTCCCGAAGTCAATTTATCAAACTTCACCCGCGGCACTTCGACATGCAAATCAATCCGGTCGAGGAGGGGTCCGCTCACTTTCTTTTGATAGCGAATGAGCTGTACCGGTGAACAAGAACACTGGTGGTCCGGGTCTGATGCGTAGCCACAGGGGCACGGATTCTGGCTCGCGACCAGGATAAATCGCGCGGGGAACGACAACGTCCCTTGCGCGCGCGAAATAGTAATCACCCCATCCTCCAGCGGCTGGCGCAAACTCTCAATCACAAACCGTGGAAACTCCGGAAACTCGTCGAGAAACAACACCCCGCGATGCGACAAAGAAATTTCCCCTGGCCGCGGCACTCGCCCACCACCGACCAAAGCGACGCCAGAAGCGGTATGGTGAGGAGAACGAAACGGTCTTGTTTTAATAAAACTATTCTGTAGCATTCCGGCAACGGAATAAATTTTGGTGACCTCAAGCGCCTCGTCTTGCGTCAGGCGCGGGAGGATTGAAGGCAATGTTCGAGCCAGCAGCGTCTTACCCGACCCTGGCGGCCCGCTCATGAGAATGTTGTGCGCTCCACTCGCCGCGATTTCGAGCGCGCGCTTGGCAAACTCTTGCCCCTTAATCAGCGCCATATCCATTTCATATATCGGCGCCTCGTATGAATTCCAATCCGCTGGCCGCTCAAAGGGTTTTATTAACTCTTCTCCCGTAATATGCCGGATAATCTGCTGCAAATTCTTCACCGGATACACCGTCGGCCCATCTACGAGTGATGCTTCAAGTGCGTCAGCCTCAGGAACAAACAGTCGCTTCAAACCATGGTTCTTGGCATACATGGTGAGCGGCAAAATTCCGGTCACATGCCGCACTGCACCATCCAAAGCGAGCTCACCCACGATAAGGGCACCATCCAAATCCGCGATAATATCATTACTAATCAAAATAATGCCCACCGCCATGGGCAAATCATACGCTGGCCCTTCTTTGTTCAAATCCGCCGGCGCCAAGTTCACCAGAATCCGAAAATTAAACGGATAAGAAAAATCGGAGTTCTTCAAAGCTGAATGAATCCGATCTTTGGCCTCCTTGATTGATGTATCAGCCAGCCCGACAATGTTGAAATTCGTTTGGCCCTTGTTGATATCTACTTCTACATCCACTGGCAAGCAGTCGAGGCCCATCACAGCGGCGGAGTTGAGTTTGAGAAACATATTTCAAGAAATCAAAAAATCAAATAAACAATAAATCAAACAAAAAAACAAGAAATCAACTCTTGTTTCCTTCTAGGTTCCCTATTTCTTTCCAAAGCATGGCACCAATCTCGTCGGCTACTACTTTCCCTTCACGAGAAACCGTGTTGTCTACGTATTTTTCTGCTTCGGAAAAGTCCAACAGATACTTGGCTTCCTGTAGCGAACCATAGGAGATTTCCAAAAAATGCAGACGCACTAATTGCCTTCGTCTGGCGTAGCCTTCGATGTAATTTAAAATTACCGAAAGCGCGGCGCGCCTAAATTGTGATACGGTTCCAAACAATTCTTCCCGTGGAAAACTCTTCGTTACCCTATAGACAAAGTGAACAAATGTGTCCATTTTATCCTTTAGCCCCTCCTGATAACTATTCATATTTCTTCCTTTAGTTGTTTTCTTGTTTTTTTGTTTTCTTGACCTCTTGTCTTTCATTCCGCAACGATATCAAGTATACCACAAACCCCACAACAATGAGAACGTCAGCCAAATTAATGACCGCCGTAAAAACAAGTATATAATCAATCGTGTGAGCAAACGTGAAACGATCAATCAGGTTTGAAACGGCGCCGGTTAACACCAACAACAAAGCGGTAAAAGTTCCGGCCTTGGTACCAGATGGTGGCGCCAGCCTCGACAGTTGCTGTTGTAAAAGAAAAATGAGTATGGCGATAATAGGAACAGTAAAAAGAAGCACTAAAAAATTTGGAATCGGAATACCAAATGCCACCCCCGGATTCAAAAACGGCTGCCAGCCCACCACCCCTCTCCACACCTTAGGCACTTGCCAACCATGAAGCGCCTGCCATTTTAAAAACTGATCACCCAATAAAAAAACCCCGCAGAGCATTATGAGCAAAATTCTACGGGGTGATACTTGCATACAAGGTTACTTACTTTCCCTCCCTAAACCTCTTGTACAATCGTCTTCTTACACTCTACACAAGCGCTCGAGGTGGGGCGTGCGAGCAGCCGCTTCTCTTCAATGGGTTTTTTACAATATTTGCAAATCCCATAACTACCGCTAGCCGCTCTCTCCAAAGCGCTCTTTACATCACGCAAGAGCTTCTCGAGCCCCTGTTCGATAGAAAGATTAGCCTCATAATCGGCCACTTCCTGGGCATTATCCCCTTCTTCATCGCCATATTTAGGGAATTTCGAAGTAAAATCCTCCGCCGCCGGGTTTCTGTTCAAGGTAGCAAAACTGGATAATTCTCGCTCTAACCGTTGTTTTTCCTCAGTAAGTAGAGTTTTCATCTTTTCCACAAACCCAGCCGATACCACCGATGACTTATTCGTGCTTGTTTTAGTCATAAAAAAAATTAAACTGGCCAAGACTAACAAATATTCATTAATAATACCAAAAACAAGAGAAAAGTCAAATTTTAAATAAAAAAAATCGGCTGGTGTACCCAATACAAAGTGATTTAAGGTTCCTCGCCGAAAAAACTATCAGGCGAGAAGTGAACCCCGAAGGGCACACGGTCTACAGCCGTGACAGCTAAACGTTCCAACCACGTAGGTGGTAGGGCCCCGTGACCCAGCAGCCTTGCGGCGAGCTGAATCGGAAAACGTATTGTGGGGTTACCGAAGTCGCAGATGGACTCGCTGCTGCCCTTGTATATATGAGAGCAACAGTTAGCCCGTGCGTATGTTCGTAGTACGGAACGGAGTAAGTTCTAAATGAACTAACATTATTTAGTATACACCCAACTGCCGAGTTTGTCAATAGTTGGGCTAAAATACAATATTTTGGCTAAAATAAAACAAAAAACTGCTAAAAATCGTTAAAATTTGATCAAAATTTGTATACAAAAGTCTATACAAACTGTGGATAACTTGGTGCATTACCTAAAATCTGTGTGGATAAGTTTTTGTATAGAGTATTGTAGACAAATTTAAACTTAAACCTTCTGCCTCAGCCTTGACTTAATAGCTATAACATGATAGTACGTTTATACGCCCTGACACTAACGGGGAAACGCAACCACGAACGGGAGGTATGGAAAATGAAACACAATTTGGCCTGGGTAGTCGCGGCGCTGGCCAGCCTGGTCGGCATCATCGGGTGCGAGAGCAATAACACCCGAGGAGTGTCGCAGTGCCCCCCGGGGATCCTCTGCACCTGCTCGGACGGACAGAAGGGGGAACTGATCTGCGACCAGACCGGTTCCCACTGCAGCGCCTGCCCCGAGAACAAGGACGCGTTCATCACCATGAGGCCCCAGGAAATGGCTGGGGACATGAATCCGCCCCCCGAAGAGCCGTGCAACCTGGTCGATCCCTGCCGGGGAACCCCCGACTTCGGCGTGCCGCCGGCCGACCTCGCGCAACCAAACTCGCCCGATCTCGCGGTACGCGACTTCGGTGCGGGAGCGGATCTTGCCGCCGGACCGGACATGGTTGTTCCCCCCGACATGGTGGTTTCGCCCGATCTCCTGCCCCCGCCGCCGCTCCCCATGGAGTGCCGGCTCCTGGGGGATGGGACAGCGGTCGCCATCGGCGACCTGAACGACGACGGCTTCCCTGATCTGGCGGCTACCGTGGCCAGGTGGGGAGCCCAGCACCGCCTCGATGTCTACCTGCAGGACCCGAACCCACCGCACCGGCTGAAGGCTCCTGTCTCCTACCTGATCGACCTGGCCTATACCAATGGCAACAGTGCTTCCGCTTCCGTGGACATCGGCGATCTCGACGGCGACGGAAAGGACGACGTAGTCGTGAACGCCGTGGATGGCTTCCTCGCCTTCTACCAGAAGAACGGGGCGCTGGATATTCCGTATTACTTCAAGTCGAGCCACAGCAGCCACTCCAACGTCTACAAGATCCGGGTCGGCGACGTGACCGGCGACGGCATCGCCGATGTGG
>DATDTU010000008.1:0-4899 GCA_035290705.1 Patescibacteria group bacterium | reverse complement strand
GCCACCTCCGGCGCCGGTAAAAGTTACGCGGTCAAACTTGAAATTTTGCGTACCATGATGATGGGCGAAGACGTCATCGTCATCGATCCGGAAATGGAATACAAACATCTCTCGGACGCCGTGGGCGGGACGTATATCAGCATTTCTCTCTCGTCCGAAAGCAAGGTCAACCCATTCGATCTGCCGCGTCCGGTGGGGCAAGAAGTTTCGGTAGAAGATATTATTCGCGGCGCGGTCATCACGGTCAAGGGGCTCTTGCGCATCATGCTCGGCGGTCTCACTACCGAACAGGATTCCATCATCGACCGGGCGCTGATTGAAACCTATGCCAAAAAAGATATTACCTCCGACGCGAATTTGAGTACTGTCCAAGCGCCGATAGTCCAAGATTTGCAGGAAGTACTCGAAGGCATGGAAGGCTCGAACGAGCTGGTGTTGAAACTCAGAAAATTTACCGAAGGCACCTTTAGCGGACTTTTTAACGCTCCGACCAACGTTGACATTCGTAACCAGCTCGTTGTCTTTAGCGTCCGCGATCTTGAGGAAGAGCTCCGCCCGATGGCGATTTACACTATCGTGAACTACATCTGGAACGTGGTGCGCTCGGAACGGAAAAAGCGCATTTTGGTTATTGATGAAGCGTGGTGGCTTATGCAGCACGAAGACAGCGCCAAATTTATTCACGCGCTCGTGAAACGCTGCCGCAAATACTATCTGGGCATTACGACCATCACCCAGGACGTGAACGACTTTCTCCGTTCCCAGTATGGCCAGGCCATTGTTACGAACTCCGCGCTCCAACTCCTCATGAAACAATCCCCAGCCTCCATTGACCTCGTGCAAAAAGTATTTCTCCTTACCGATAGCGAAAAGAACTTACTCCTCGAGAGCGGAGTGGGGGAAGGCATTTTCTTTGCCGGTCTCAAACACGCTGCCATCAAAATTCTCGCCTCCTATACCGAAGATCAGATCGTTACCACCAACCCCGAACAACTGCTGGAAATTGAGCGATCGAAGCAGGAATTCCAAGAGCAGTATGGAAAGAAGCCGGGTGGAGGGAGAGGCTGAAAAATTTCTATGTACCTAATGTCTATTCATACGAGACACGATACACATAAAACGATACACATGTCGATTGTATCGTACTACGTGTATCGTGTATCGTTTTCAGTATTTAGGTGAATTAGAAATTATACGTGAGAACTAATAAGTTATAATCATTTAATTTTATCTACCTGTTATGCTTTCTCTCCGCTCTCGTCTTTTCATCGTCATCAGCCTCGCGGTTTTGATTGTTTTGGCCATCAGTGTCGCGCTACTTTTGCGTTCAAAAAAGAAGGATACTCCGGAAGTTTCCAACACTACTCCCACTGGGCAAGTAAATACTCCGGGAGGTTCCAATGGAACCACCGGCGGCACGACCAATCAACCCGGTGGTACTGTTCCTGCTCCGGTAGTAAAACAATTAACTACGGTCGAGGTAGAACAAAATGGCGTGACACAGCTCGCGAAAATTTTTATTGAGCGCTACAATACGTATTCTACCGATAACAACTACGATAACATTCGTGAAGTAGAGAGTATGGTGACTGCTGCTCTTTGGAAACGAATTAGTGGTCGCCTTACTACCACCTCTACTGGCCCCTTTGTGGGGGTGACTACTCGCGCTATTAGCGCCGAACTAGGAGGCTGGACAGGCGCGAGCGCCGACGTGATGGTACAAACCGCCCAAGTAAGTCAAAAAGATGGCGCCGCTGCGCAAACTACCTACCAAGGAGTAACAATATTCTTCATCAAACAGGGGGACAATTGGCTGGTTGATAAATTTGAGTGGCAGAAGTAAAAATAAAGTCCATCTTGATAACGATTGATATCTCATTTTGTCATTCCCGTGGAGACGGGAATCTAGTTGGAATGGACCCATAAGTGACTGGATCCCCGCCTTCGCGGGGATGACAGTTGAAAAGCTATACTATGAAAGGGAGGGCAATCGATTTTCTCAAAGAAATTCTGTTTCCGGTTTTTTGTATTGAGTGCGGCGCGGAAGGAGTTCGTTGGTGCGCCTCGTGTCTCGCCAAATCGGTCGGAGAACCCATGGTATTTGCTCCCACGGTAACGAGTGAGTTGAGGGTGCCATCATTTCAGACAGTGGCGGCTTTTTTTAACTATCAGGAAAAAGCTCCCATTGGTAGATGTATTAGAGAGATCAAGTACAACTTTGCCCGGGATATTGAATCTGTTTTACATACAATTATTTCTTTGGCTCCACTAGCCGTTATTCCTCCTGAGGCGACCATCATCCCCATTCCGCTACACACTCGCCGGCTGCGTGAACGAGGCTTTAACCAAGCGGAGCTGGTGGCGCGGGCGGTAGCAAAACAATATCATGTGGTAGTGAATAACCATTCCCTTGTACGCTCTCGGTATACTTCCCAGCAAGCCAAACTCAACCGCGCGGATCGGGAAAAAAACATGCGCGCCGCTTTTGTTTGGAATGGTTCGACGACAGTCCCTCAATCCGTGGTGTTAGTTGATGATGTGTATACGACCGGAGCCACCATGCTTGAATGCGCGAAGGCGCTTGAGTCTGCTGGTGTCAAAGAAATAATGGGATTAGTCTTGGCGCGTGGTTGAAGTAGCTACTCGCTCCCAAATGGCAGCGCGGTCGTCGCTATATACCTGTATCCAATTTTTACTCGCTGAGAGATCAGCAAAGATTTGGGAAGCAAGAGGACGATACACAGTGGGAGGATGATCATCCGTAAACACCAAACGATCGAAGGAACTCAGGGGAGGCAAAATGAAATAATTTTCTTTCTTAAGAAGAATATAGTTCGTTGGCCCTTGTTCCAGTTTCCGCAATCCCTCGGGTTCAGTCAAAATAGCACTGTAATACGCGAGCGAATTTTCTTGAGTCTCAGGCACCTGCCACGTCACCGTGCCTCGTCCATCCAGAAAGATGAGCGCCTCCGGAAGTTCCCAAATCAAATAACCGCCCCAGGAGAAATAGTTGAACAGGTATATGTTTTGATCTCGTGTGCGGGTTTTAAGGAATTCGGTTGCCGCGACAGGCATATAGTGTTCTTCTAGTAGGCTAGGCTGCTCCCAAATATCACGCTTCGGTGGCAATTGGGTTGTATAGAAAACAAGGAGGAGGAGCGTCGCTGCGATGCCATAGGCATAGAAGAAGCCGCGTAGTCTCGCGTCGGTAAAAAATTTTTGCCACCATGTGGTTTGTCTAAGCGCCTGTATAATATAATGTAGCCCCGCGGTCAAAAGGGGAATACTAATAAGAGCGAAAAACAGTATATTTCTTTTGTATTGCAGGGCGGAAATAAAAAAAGCGATACCCAAAAGTAGTTGTGCGAGAGTAAGGGCTTTTTTTCGCCAGGCCACTATCAGCGCAAAAAGTCCGAATCCTACAATAGGGAGGGAATTCCAAAAAATTGGTGGAGTATAGGTAGGCAGCCACTCGGTAATCCAAGCCTTGAAGTATGAAGCAGAAAAATAGTGTAGAATTTCTTTCCAAATTGCTACGCCGTAAGGATTCAGTGTAATGACAGCGGCAGCTACTAGTTGCCAAACAATTGCTCGAAAAATAAGTGGCAGTGGCCACGCTTCTTTCGGAAAGGGCAAAGTGGTATATTGTTGTAGTAATCGTTGGGCGAGGTTGCCAAAAATATAGATGTTGATAACAATAAATCCCAGGATCCAGCTCCCATGCAGGATGGACCAGAGCCAGAGAATAACTGGCCAGGCGTAGTACCTCTTTTTATCCGGCAATCGTTCGAGTGTATACCAAAGCGCTACCAAAAAAATCGGTCCAAGCAGCGCCAGGCGCATTACCATAATATGTTTTACCGACCAAGCCGCGAACAGTCCAACCACTAACCCAAGCGTTGAAATGCGTGGGAAAAATATTCTTTGTACTAGGATCAAACTTCCCCATACCGCGAAGCTCATAAGTATCATGAGGGCAATGTAACCAAACTGGCTATAGAGTAACCACAGAAGCGCATCTCCACCCCACTCATGGTTTACCCACTTCTGTCCATAATGCGGCCAGGTGTAGGTGTCGTAGTAGGGAAAACGGTGTTCTTCCCACATTTCTTTGCCAAAACGCAAATGCCAACCGAGATCAAAATCAAATGAATGACTAACCAAAAAGAATATATAAAAAAAGATCACTGCGAGTAAAAGAAAACGCAGTACCTGAGGCGGCGTTATGGTAAATTGTTTAATCATGGAGGCATTGACTAAATCGTATAATTTGTTAGAATTATAGCACATAAATTACAATTGGAGAGGTGTCAGAGCGGTCTATCGTCCAGCTTTGCTAAAGCTGCAGGCCTCACGGCCTCGAGGGTTCGTGGGGCATGCGCCCCACGCCCGGCGCATGCCGGGCGAATCCCAAAGTTAAGTAGAAAGGAATTAAGAATACGTTTAAAAATTACCTTGGCAAAATATCAGGTACCGAGGAGAGATGGCTGAGTGGTCGATAGCAGCAGTTTACTAAACTGCAGTCCTCGCAAGGGGACCCTGGGTTCGAATCCCAGTCTCTCCGCCTTCGCCCGCCGTAGCTCCACAGAGCGTAGGCGGGCACTATGCTATACTTAGAACATAGTGCATGCGAATTATGTAGAGGGCTACGGCGGACACGTCCGCTTTTGTTGAAAAAAAGAAAAAATAAATCAGGAAGGGTGTCAGAGCGGTCTATCGTCCAGCTTTGCTAAAGCTGCAGGCCTCACGGCCTCGAGGGTTCGAATCCCTCCCCTTCCGCCTTCGCCCGCCGTAGCACCAAAGTGCGTAGGCGGGCACAACGTTTTACCTTAAACATTGTGCATGCGAAAAATCCAAGAGGCTTCGGCGGACACGTCCGCTTGTGATCCTTCGCCCGCC
>DATDTU010000007.1:0-7430 GCA_035290705.1 Patescibacteria group bacterium | reverse complement strand
CCCGCCTCGAGGCGGTGGTAATACGTGTATCGTGACTCGTGATAAGTATACCACATTCGTGACAATTTCCGCCAAAGGCGGACAGGCGTGCACTAAGATTTGTGTTTCAAACAAAAAATCCCTTCCTCTGCAGAAAGGGATTTTCGTTTTTGGAAAAACTAGTCAGCAATACCGTTCGGACTCACCGTAATTGTTTGGCTGAGACCACTCATATCTCCTTCGAGAGTAGCGGCGATAGTATACGAGCTCGAAACGGCGGTATATACGTACGCGTTGTTTCCTGGATCAGCGGCTACCTGGCCCATATATGGGTTAGCACAACCAGCTGCTGCCCAACCAGAATTGTTTAAACAAGCGTAGTTACCACTTCCTAAAGTAACGCCGGAACCTGTTGGATAATTACTTTCGTCTACATAGAACAATTCCAAAGCGGTTTGAATCTGCCGCAGGTCGGAAAGACGCTTAGAATCTCGCGCTTTTACTCGAGCTGATCCAAGCGCTACTACTGCTAACGTTGATAACAAACCGATAATAGCTATGACCACCAAGAGTTCGATTAAAGTAAAACCTCTTTTGTTCATAGTGTCACCTCCTCTCGTGTATGCATATAATTTTTTTCTAAATATTAAGTACTTTCTTTACCTTATCTACAATTTCGGACGGTTTAAAATGGGCTTTGATCAAATAATCCAGCGCTCCGGCGCGCAGACCCTTATCCACGTCATCCTTCTGCCCCAAATTAGTAAGTAATACCACCGGAATATCCTTGGTAGTCGCGTCCTCTTTCAATTTCTCTAAAACCGCGAAACCATCAAGCTTGGGGAGTAAGACATCCAGCAAAACAATGTCTGGTTTTTTCTTTTTAATATCACTAAGAGCGCGCTCGCCGTTCATCGCGACACTCACTTTAAAACCCTCCATTTCAAATTTCTTTTGATAGATCCCAACCAAAAATTCATCATCCTCTACCAAAAACACATGTATCATTTTTTTCTCCATAGACGTTTTTCTTAGTCCCCCCAACAAGCCGATTACATTATACCATATTTCTGAGGGCAAGACCAATAGCCACCGACATGCGCGGCCCAATCGCGTGCAAAACCGGCTTCAAGCTATCCTGGTATACCACTCGTCCCCATGGATCGCCGATGTAACATTTCATTTTGAACTTATTGGCAATAAATTCGGTGAGATACGGACACTGCGCGGCGCCGCCGCTCAGTATGATCTTTTCCGGAATTTTATTTTCATTACCACTTTGGCGTAAATACAAATCGAATCCGTATTGAATTTCCTTTATAATCGGATCGATAACCGGACTAAGCACGGACAGCAACCGATCTTTCGTTAAGATACGATTCTCTCCTGGTTGCGAAAATAAATCGCGTTTTACTTGTTCGACCAGTTGCGGCTCAAGGCCAAGAATCTTGGCTAACAAAGCGTTAATTTTCTCTCCCCCCACCTCAATACTATGATGCGTAACCGGAACGGACTTTTCGATAATAAAAAAATTGGTCCGCTCGGCGCCCATATCTACCACCATGGTCGTAGCCGTATCTCTCCCCACGAGCGCCCGAGCCAAGGCCATAGATTCAGGCTCCAAAGAATCGAGCTTTAACCCTGCTTGTTTAAAAACCTTAGAATAAAATACCACCAGCGTGCGCGGCACCGCGTTTACCAGCACTTGTTGCCCTTTCCCTTCTATAGTACTAACGATCTGATAATCCAAAGCGGTTTCCTCCAGCGGGTAGGGTAATAATTTCTTTATTTCCGCCTTCAAAACATGTTCAAACTCTTGCTTTTTTACGATTGGCAGAGTTACGAGTGCGTGAAATACCGCTGAAACCGGCAAACTCACCACCGCTACCGTTGCTCGCATTTTGCTTTGGGTATGTACCGCGCGTAGAATCGCCGCGTACTTACTGGTCTCATCCTCCTCCGGAGTGCGTGCGGCAACTGAACTGGTTTTTTCCCTTCCTTCAGGTAACTTTTTTTCTTGAAGCAATTCGTCCAGAGTTTTATCGTTCCGAATAAATAAACTATGAATATTCTGTTGGTCCGAAGTCAATCCATACGTAAACAAAACTGGCCGTCCCTTTTGTCCGTGGAGTTCTACCATTTTTACCCCTCCCGCTCCCAGATCTACTCCCAAATAATCTTGTGGTTTCCCGAAATGAAACATACGTATCGCACGAACACTAAACAGCTAACTGAATGGTTAGTTGTAATAAAACTGATTAGGTTAATTATAGCAAAAACCAACAAACAAACCCATAGCTGTGCTGTTGATAAGTAAAAAACGCTTTGTCAATACATTTTTTATAGGTTATAATGGGTACACTGTGAACTCATAGCGAGTTTCCTTAACTGTCATTCTGACCGTTCGGCCACGAGCTCTCATCGAGTCCGAGCGTGTTGCGCTCGTCCCTCAGAGTCGAGGACACGGCCGAGTGGGCGGCCCCTCAGGGCCAGTCGATGGCAGGATGACAGACAGAAACACTGTCGTATTTTTGGCCATGTTAAGCCAATAATAGAAATGGTTTGCTATCAGTTCTGTGAAAAACTCACTTTATGAACCCTATCAACATCTACAACTCCCTAAACCGACGCCTCGAAGAATTTAAGCCGATCAAAAAAAACAAAGTCGGCCTCTACACCTGCGGCCCCACCGTCTACAATTACGCTCACATCGGTAATCTCCGCACCTACATTTTTGAAGATATCCTCAAACGCACTTTGCTCTATAACGGCTACAAGGTACAGCACATCATGAATATCACCGATGTCGGCCACCTCACGAGTGACGGCGACGTGGGCGAAGACAAAATGGAAAAAGGCGCCGCCCGCGAACACAAAACCGCTTGGGAGATTGCGGATTTCTATGCCGCAGCCTTTAAAAAAGACGTAGTGGATCTCAACATCATTCCACCGGACGAAATGCCGCGGGCAACCGATCACATCAAAGAACAAATTAATCTCATTAAAAAACTCGAGAAAAAAGGCTTCACCTATAAAACGTCGGACGGAATTTATTTCGACACGAGCAAGCTTTCAGACTACGGAAAGTTAGCTAACTTAAAAAATCAATCACTCAAGGCTGGCGCGCGTGTGGAAATTGGCGAAAAAAAACACTCCACTGATTTTGCTTTGTGGAAATTTAGTTATCCGGGCGGTTTAAGCGAGGAAGAATACGAGAAAAGAATAAAAAATGGAATAACACTTATCAACTCGGACTACAAAAAGCTCCCTTTCCCTGGTCATCGCCAGATGGAGTGGAAAAGTCCTTGGGGCGTCGGTTTCCCCGGCTGGCACATCGAATGCTCTGCCATGTCCGTAAAATACCTCGGCCAACCGTTCGACATCCACGCCGGCGGCATTGACCACATCCCCGTCCACCACACCAACGAAATCGCCCAAAGCGAAGCCGCCACAGACAAACCGCTCGCGAACTATTGGATGCACGGCGAATTTTTGGTGATACCAAGCGGCGATAAGATGGCAAAATCTGGGGAAAATTTCATTACTTTACAAACGCTCAAAGATCACGGTATATCCCCTCTCGCCTATCGCTATTTTGTTTTACAAACACATTATCGGAAACAATTAACTTTCTCGTGGGAAGCACTCAAAGCGGCACAGAACGGGTTAGAGCATTTATATAGCGCGGTACGCCAATTAAGCCACCCCTCACCTCAATCCTCTCCCGCCGGGAGAGGAGGGACAATCCCCTCTCCCCGCGGGAGAGGGACGCAGGGTGAGGGTCGTTCGCTCAATGATCAATTTGTCTCCACCCTCAACACCGACCTCGACACCCCCGCCGCCCTCGCTCTCGTCTGGCAGGCATTAAAAGAAAAAACAATCAGCCTAGAACAATTACTCAAGTTCGACGAAGTACTCGGTCTTAATATAAAAATGGCGTTGGAACGCAAAGAAAAACCGTTGCCTGCGGAAATACAAAAAATTGTTAACAACCGTGACCAAGCTCGAAATCAAAAAGACTGGGCAACAAGTGACCAGTTACGAAAAAAGCTCGAAGAAATGGGCTATGAAGTAAAAGACACCAAAGAAGGCACTCGAGTAAGCAAAAAATAAAACTATATGTTCCAAAATGAACCATTCCAAGGCGATAAAAAAGTAGGGCTATCACTCCTTGGAAAGTGGGAAAAGAAAATTGTTGAAAAATATACTCCGAAAATTCCCCGTTGTATCGAAACCTACCACTTAACTCTTACCACCCTACTTTGGTGCGCTATTATCATTGTTTGCGGCTACCTTGCCCAGTACAACTTTCATTGGTTATGGGGCACCTCCGTTGCCATAGCACTTCAGTACAGTACCGACCTGTTTGATGGGGCGGTAGGCCGCTACCGGGACACGGGTCTGATTCGCTGGGGGTACTACATGGACCATTTTTTAGATTACATTTTCTTATGCAGCATCCTTATCGGATATTCCTTCACACTGCAGGACAGATTTAACACGCTGTTCTTCACGCTAGCGATTTTTGGAGCTTACATGGTAAACAGCTACCTCGCTTTTGCCGCTACCAATCGTTTTAAAATCGCTTTCTTTAAAATTGGACCAACCGAAATGCGGCTGGCCTTTATCATCACTAATACCCTCCTTATAATTTTTCAAAAAACATACCTCGCCTGGACGCTGCCTGCTATATTTTGGCTTTCATTAATTGGACTCGCGGTGGTAGTGTACAGCACGCAAAAACAAATCTGGGCCATCGACATGGCCGAAAAAAAAGCTAAGCAAAAAACAACGGCGTAAGAAAAAATAAAAAAATCCCAACAAAAGACGCCCGCAGGACGTCTCTACTTCGAACCAATATAAAATTTATTTTGTATTTCTCAAATCCACCTCCGCTTTTTGAAGATAACAAGCATGAATAGGGCGCCGAGAATAGTCAGCCCAAACAAAATCCAAAAACCAAATGAGTGTTCCAAAAATGGCGTGCCTTGGGCATGAACAGCAAACAGCGTCGCGACCAGGGTAAGTGGAAACGTTATCACCGAAATAATCGTCAAGGTTTTCATGATTTCATTCGTCCGCAGGGTCAAAATCGATTCGTTCGTTTCATGGAGCGCGTTAATGCTCTCTTTCTGGCTCTCGAGCATGTGCCATATCTCCATGGTAAATTCGCGCAGCGAACTAATGTAATTTTGGTAGGAAGCCAAATTAAGCTCCCGCCCCGCGTAGAGCACCAGCCGATCAAGCACCGTCTTGTGCCCCTGCATAGTGCGGCGGAAAGTGACAATATTGCTCTTCAGGCGCAAAATCTCTTCGGCCATTTCTTTGCCTGGCATTTTAGCAAACAATTTTTTGTCTACCACGTTAATATCATCATTCACGTGGAGCAAAATCGGAAATATCGCTTCGAGGAGCCTTTGCATGAGCTCAAACAATACCCCCACCATCGTTCCTTGAAAAAACTTTATACGCGTATTGGCGTCCTTACTGCATTCCGAAAAAAATTCATCGATCGGGAGGAGTTTATCATCATGGACAGTAATAAGAAAATTCGCGTTAAGAAAAAAATCCACTTCCGTAAACCCCAAACGCCTCGTCTCGCGGTCAAACACCGGAAAATGGAGCACCATAAAATAATAATCGGCGCGTTTCACGATTTTAGGACGCTGAAACGGCGGCAAGCTTTCTTTGATATCCGCTGGGAGCAGTCCAAACCGCTTCTGAACTTCTTTGAGTTCCCGCTCATTTTGCCGCGTAACATTTACCCAGAGGAGTCCTTGATGTCCTGTTTCACGGATGTAACGCATATAAACATGATACACGAGACACGTATTACGATACACGTACGCGATACACAAATTGTATCGTATTACGTGAACCTGCCTGCCGGTAGGCAGGTCGTGTCTCGTGTTAAAGTATACCATACTTTCACAATCCGTCTAAATCATCCGCCAGCCGACGGGTTCATCTGTCTGAATCCCACCCAAAAACAAGTCAGCCTGGCAGCTTTCGCTACCAGGCTTCTCGTTGTTTGTCCTCATTCCGCCCGTTAGGGCGACCTCGAGGAACGCAGTGCCTCCACCTCCTCCTTCAGGCCCAGCTTGAGTCCGATCTTCTTGAGCGCCGGCTTGATCTCGCTCTCGACGGCGTACTGGCCGAACCCGCACCTCATGGCGCGCAGTTCGCCATCGGTGTGGGACACGAGGTCTCCGATGGTCTTGAGCCCTGCGTCCTTGCAGGTTCGCTTGGGGTAGGGACCCATCTCGAGGACATCGACCGACTGGCGGGCGTATCTCGCGAGCGCTGCCACTTCGGATCCGCATACGGCCTGAGCAGCCGGAATTGCGGAGGGGGGCGCGGACGGGATAGACACCACGGTCGTCTCCCTCACTTCTAGCACTTCGTGCACCTCCCGCACTACCGGCACGAATATCACTACCCGTTCGTAGGCCGCGTGCCACCGCTTCCACGCGAACCGCGCCCAGCGCAGACGGACCCGATCAACGGCCCTCTCCAGACTTCCTTTGAACCGGTTCCACCATTGGGAGAAGGACTCCGCGAGTCCGTCACCCTCTCGTAGCGTATACTCGGCCATTGCTTCCTCCTCGCCTTTTCCTCTACTGTATATGACGAAAAGTGAGCCATTGTTACATCATGTTTACTCAACAGTATATAGAACTTACACGTGAAAATCGGACTACCTACAATAAATATGCGAAATGCGAAAACTGCGAAAGTGCGAACGATAGTTGGCTTTTCGCATGTTTCGCAGTTTTCGCAGTTCGCACATCACACTACGAATTCCGATTTTGGAGTGTGATGTCTATATATTGTTCGCTCTGCCTTGTGTATGCTATACTATAGCCATTATGGTAGATGGTCCTATAGAAAAAAAATTAATCGGTACGCCACCTGAACAGTCGAGAGTATCCACTCCCGAAACTGCTGTGATTGAACGTGAAGTAACCGAAACTAAGGTTAGTCAAACCGCGGAACAAAAAACTGAATCGGTGGATGACAAATCTAAAATAACCGAGCTGCTTCGCTTTAAACGAAAACCCACCATGGTGGTGCCGGTGGTGCGCGATGAACTGACGATGAAAGTAGAAAAAATTCTGGAAGAAGGCGTCGGCGACGCGTACGCGCGGCTCTCCCCGGTCGCTAAACAAGAATTCAAGCTCAAAGGCGAAGAAGTAGCGCGCACCATTCGGGATCTGCTCAAATCAACCCACGTGAAGGTGAAAAAAATTTTTCAGCTTATCTTTGAATGGCTCAAAATTCTCCCCGGCATCAATCGCTTTTTCCTCGAACAAGAAGCCAAGATTAAGACTGATCGTATTATTGAATTGTACAAGAAGAAGGGATAAGATGGCCTATGTATCCCATCACAACATCACCTGCCTGGCATCGACCAACCCCTCGCTTGTCATCCCCGTGAAAACGGGGATCCA
>DATDTU010000006.1:0-7610 GCA_035290705.1 Patescibacteria group bacterium | reverse complement strand
CCTTGACAAGGAAGAACAAGCACGATAGTATGAAAGGTCACCTACAGTAATCTGTTTAAATCCCTCACCCATCCCCTGCCTGCCGGTAGGCAGGTCTGTCTGAATCCCTTAGTATGAAGCACATCGCTCACCAAATCCACGAGCACATCAAGAAGGCAAAAAAAGTAGTTATTGTCCCCCACCAGAACCCAGATGGGGATGCGATTGGAGCCGCGACTGCCTTTCATGAATATCTCAAAACCCTTAAGAAGGATGGGGTAATTTTTTGTATCACCACGGTAGGAGATAAATTACATTTTGTACCGCACAGTACCGTGGTCGTTCAGGATCCGACGATCTTTGAAGACCCTAAGGTAGATACGGTAGTACTGCTCGATTCCGGAGATTTGCGCTATGCCGGGGTGGAGCAGTACTTAGCGAACCACTCAGCGACCATTATCAATATCGACCATCACGCGACGAACGAATATTATGGCCATATTAATTTGGTCATTCCCACTGCCGCTTCCACCACCGAAATACTTCACCATTTCTTCCGTCATAATAATATAGTGGTGAACCAACGAATGGCCACCTCGCTTCTTACTGGTTTGACGACCGACACCGGAAATTTTTCGAACGCGGCAACTTCAGCGACCGCGTTATCGGTTGGTGGAGAGCTATTGCGTTCGGGTGGAAATTTAAATCTCATTAACAACGCTATTTTAAAAAATAAATCGATTGATTCATTGCGTTTGTGGGGCAAGGTGCTCAGCCGACTAAACAAGGATGAGCGGACCGAAATCACGTACACCTATATTACGATAAAAGATTTAGATGAACATAAGGTGAGTGAAAATGAGAGCGAAGGCATTGCCAACTTTTTAAATAATTTAGAGAATACGAAAATCGCTCTTATCCTCAAAGAAATTCCGGGTGGAAAAGTAAAAGGAAGTTTTCGTACGACGCAACCAAACGTGGATGTATCGGAACTTGCCAAAAAGCTCGGTGGCGGAGGACACAAGAAAGCGGCGGGGTTTACTATGGACGGCGATATTGAAGAGGCGCTCAAGAAAATTTTGCATTTATCGGGAAACGGGGTATAATAATGTAACGGATCTGCACGGATGGTTACGGATCGAACACTGATCACGGATCCGTACAAATCTGTGATCCGTGAAAATCCGTAACCATCCGTGTAAATCAGTTTTACCTAAACCTATGACCAAACCATCAAACGACCTTACTATTCATTCCCAATACCTCGTCCCCACCGTCATCGAAAAAACCAGCTACGGTGAGCGCGCCTACGATATTTATTCCCGTCTCCTTACGGACCGGATTATTTTCCTCGGAACGCCCGTGGATGATACGGTGGCTAATTTGATTATTGCTCAGCTTCTGTTCCTTGATAATCAAAGCACGGATAAAGATATTAAGCTCTACATCAATTCTCCGGGCGGATCGGTAACATCGGGGCTCGCGATTTATGATACGATGCAATACATCAAAGCCGATGTGAGCACCATCTGCGTAGGCATGGCCGCGAGCATGGCGGCCGTACTTTTGGCTTCGGGCGCGCCGGGTAAACGATTCACTCTGCCCAACGCCGAAGTGATGATCCACCAGGTGATGGGCGGCATGGAAGGCCAGGCAAGCGACATCAAAATTCGAGCGGAACGAATTCTACGCATTAAAGATCGGCTGAACCAGATTCTCGCTCAAAGAACTGGCAAAGACATCAAAACGATTGAAAAGGATACTGATCGCGACTACTTTTTGGATGGGGCTGAGGCGGTAAAGTATGGGTTGGTGGATAAGGTGATTGCGTAGGTTACTTCGGTTGGTAAATGACAAAAAAATTGGCTAACTTTAGCCAATTTTTGTTTTATTCCTACAGTTGCGCTTGACAGAATCCATAGACTATGATACCATGAGAAGTTGCGAGTAAGCCGAGATAGTCAATTATAGAGACATCCCGCTTCGTACACAGATATACCGTATCTACACATGCAATTCCGGATGCCATGCGGCAAGGCGTGGTTCGAGAAGGTACTTGAGTTAGAAATTAACGAAGTCCCTTCTCGCATCCACGACAAGCATGGAGGTGTGTTGCCGGGCAGACTGGCTTCGGCTCGTAAGTTCCAGTAATACACCTTCTTGGGTGCGGTTTAAGGGGGGGCTTTGCCCCCACCAACAACAAAACTCCCCTCGTCGCTAAGACGAGGGGAGATTTTTTTAAACTTGTCTCAAAAATAATTTTACTGTCAACGTGTCATCCCCGCGTAGGCGGGGATCCAGCACGTTAAACCACACGCTGGATTCCCACTTTCGTGGGAATGACAGACAGCGTATTTTTGAGATAGGTTTTTTCTTTATACTTTTTTTATGGAGTAGCTGGTGGAACGATGGTGTCTACCGGTTCAGCTGGAGTCGGTGTTGTCGGAGTTATAACGCAGGTTTCCCCTTCCACACACTCCGTGGGGGCGGCTTTACCCACCATGCAAATTTCGGGTAGTGGACGGTAGTAGCTATCGAATATGTGTTCGATTTTTTCACTGCTCGAAGTAAATCGGGTATAGGTGAAGCTCGCCACCGCTCCGCGGTACGCGTGCTGGCATTGTGTTTCTCCTGGTTTAAGCGTGTCAACTTCAATCACTTGTTTTGCTCCGATTGGAATCCAGCGGCTTACCTTGGGGTGCGTATAGGAACCGCTGCGTCCATCTGGCTTGCCCCACAGAGTAAATACTAATTCCTGCTTTTTGTAATCCACGTCAGTTTGCAAGAGCAGATAGTTCCCGGTATCGTTTAAAAACTTAAAGTCAATGAGTGGATCATAGACGGTAGCGTCGGTTCCGGGGTTACCGTTCACGGGATCGGAATAGTAATTTACTACCAAAGAATGATTGCGGCGTTCGGTGATGGGCATGCCGGAATTCATCTCCATACGGAAAAGCGTGGTGCCAATCTGGCACATTCCGCCGCCAACTTCCTTTTTAATTTCGTTCCCTTTAATAACGAGCTCCGGAAGGTAGCCGCTCGCGGGGGTGTAGGGACCAGCGTTTTTATTGGTAGAAAATTGTTCGCCTGGTTTAATGAGAATGCCATTAAGACGCTTGACCGCGTTGCTGATGTTACGAATACGATTGGGAGGACTGCCGCGGAAGCTCGACACCCCCACTCCTACGACTTCGGTGATGCCGAGATTGTTGACATCAGCGGTTTTGATGGTTGGTTCGGCGATATCGACAGTAATATTAATCGCTTTGATAACCTCGGTGGGTGAATAATTTCGTTCGCGAAAAGCAGTTTGTATATCATTAAAGGTTTTTTCTTCGTTGAGGGCCAGGCCAGCTTTACTGCCTTGGAATTCCTGAACTTTGCCTTCTTCCATCACAAACCGCGCTTCTTGCGCCGCGCTATCTACCACGGGGCGAACGCGATCGTTGAGGTACTCCTTGGTGCGGTCTTTATCTAAGACAAAAACAATTTTGTTGTCACTATCACGCTCGACGGCGATCCAATTCGCGAGTTCGCGCGGGGTGATTTCCCACTTGCGAGGTATTTTGGTAGTGGCATCGGTATAGGTAAGCGTGAGATTGCCGTAGGCGAAGATCGGCTCGAGCTTCGGCGTGACGGCTTCAATATCGGCCTTAGAAATAGTAGGGGTGAATGGTTGCAACTCCACCTTCACGGGCGCGAAAGACACGGCAGTTACGGTCGCTTCGACGTTCGTGAGAATGGTATCGTAGTTAAATACTGATCCCATTTGCTCCGCCTCTACTGTTGGTACGAAAGAAATTTTACTTGCAAAACGGATTTGCGCGTTACGCGCGGTATCTTCATAGGCAGAGAGATTCGTGACGAGAACTGCGCGCACACTTTCCTTATTCATAGTCGCAGGCGCGGGCAAATGGCGCGGCCCCATACGTAGTTGGAACGGTTTAACTAGCCGAGCCAACCATGAACCCTCTCGGCCTACTACGAGAGCGCTGTGCGCCGCCGCGTCGCTTTCCACGTTCCATAATTCGTTTGAACTGTCTTCGGAAACTATGGGGTTTATCACTACCTTGTTTTCTTTCCCAGCTTTATCGGTAACCAAAAGCGTAATGCCCTCTTTGGCATACCGATTATTGGCGTTCTCCATGACCTCTTTCACCTGTTCGGCCGTGAGACCACCAAGCGCGTGGTTACCAATATACACTCCCGGATACACTTTGCCATCATAGGCTTTGGTGTAGGCATAGGAAACTCCAAGCAAGATAATAAAAAGCGTAGGCGGAATGGCTAGACCGATGAGGATACGACGCAGCCACAGCTTGTTGGTGAACAGTTGCTGCCTAACTTGTTTTAGATTCAAGGTTAATTTTTTTTCTTTTTCGGTTTCGGACATACGTAAAAATGTAGCATTGTCACCTTACTCTATTACAGATTACAAAATAAATCAAGTTTTTGTTGGCAAACAAAAACGCCCTTTAAGGTAAGGGCGTATATTATTCTCTTTCTCTTATTCATCTATTACCATGATGGGGATACTGTTGTTTCTAATCGCTTTCGGTAACCGTACGGTGAGAACACCGTTGCGATATTCCGACGAAGTCAATTCGCTGCGTGTGTGCACTGGTAAAACGATCGTTCGGGAAAAAACTCCCCAATAATTTTCTTCATGAAAGGAGTCGATAATTCCCTCTACCGGAAGCTCCCGACGTCCGCGAATGGTGAGAAAATCATTGTGCAAATGCAATTCAATATTTTCCGGCTTTGTGCCGGCCATAGGGGCTACTACCACCACTTCTTCGGCGGTTTCGAGCACATCCACCGCCAGCTGCCCCTCTTGTTCGCGCTCGTGCCACTCTGCTGCCGCGGGAGCTGGTTTAAGAAAATCTGCTATCACAGCGGCCTCGGTTGGCGCTGGGCCGAAAGTGAAAGCGGAATATACTTTTGTTTTTTGGTCTTCAAACATAGAACTTAGTTTTTATAAGTATACCATATCCCTCTTTCCCCTACCAGCCAACTGTTTTGTGTATGCTTATATTGACCAAACAGGAAGGATTTGGTACACTTTCGTCAAAATAATAAACTCTCCCTCATTCGTTCAGCATGCTAAAAAATAAGCACAAACGTTTTCGCTGGTCAACTCGTTTAGCATATGCCGTCGGACTCATTACCTCCGATGGCAACTTATCTCGAGATCAGCGACATATCAGCTTCGTTTCAAAAAACGTCGAACTGGTACAGACATTTCAAAAAGCACTTGGCTTGCATCACAAGATTCAGCGGCGAGCGCGTGGTGGTGAGAGAGCAAAAAAGTACTTTTATGTTGATTTCAGCAACAAAATGCTTTATGCATTTCTTACTGCCATAGGTTTAACTCCAGCAAAATCAAAAACTATACGATCAGTACTGGTACCAGAGAAATTTTTTGCTGATTTTTTAAGAGGATTATTTGACGGTGATGGAACATTTTATTCTTATTACGATACACGCTGGCCAAATAGTTTTGCTTTCAGGCTATCATTAGCTTCAGCCAGTCTACATTTTATACATTGGCTCAAGAACAAACTAACTCAGTTATACAAAGTTAAAGGTTTTATTCATCAAGGAGCTGGTGTTTATAACTTAGAGTACACCAAGGGCGATAGCAGAATACTGATTACTAAAATGTACCACCGTGGCCGCCTCTTGTTCTTTGCTCAAAAACAGTATAAGATAAGTCAGGCCTTGATAAAGGATAAAAAATTCGGCCTAATTAAGCTACAAAAACAGCGCCGGGCTAGCTCAGCGGTAGAGCGCTGCCCTGAAGAGGCAGGCGTGCCCAGTTCGACTCTGGGGTCCGGCACACGCTAAATTCTTAACACGGGGTATGGCTCAATTGGCTAGAGCACCTGGTTTGGGACCAGGGGATTGTGGGTTCAAGTCCCACTACCCCGACAGCGTCCGCCGAAGCCTTCTCAACAATTCGCATGCACTATGTTCTAAGTATAACATAGTGCCCGCCTTCGCCCCGACGTAACGTCGGGGCTACGGCGGGCGAAGGCGAGCAAAAATAAAAAACCTCACTTACAGGTAAGTGAGGTTTTTTATTTTCTTTCGGTCTAACTTAGACGGTACCGCGCGTAGCGGTAGCGGTGGGTCCACCATAGAAGCGACGATTATAGCTTCCCATTTTGGTGGCGGTAGCGAGCGTGTACAGACCTCCCACACCCACTAACGCGTAGATGACGCGAGAAACAGTAGAGCCGATGCCAAAAATCTCAGCTATGAGATTGTATTGGAACAGGCCCACCAGCCCCCAGTTAATGGCTCCCACAATCACGAGGATGAGAGAGATCCAATCGAGAGCGTTAAATCTTTCTGACATAGGAATAAAAGTTAAAAATAAACAGTGTATCCCTATATCTGACGAGTTGCGATTTTTTTGCTTACAGACTATTTACCGAAGCTCTGCTTTATCATCAGCTCCTTTTTTGAACATTCCGGTTCGGGTTACCGGTTGTGCTCCGGTTTTCTCAAAAGTGATGGTGGCGCTGAACTCTTCCCCGGGCACCAGTGTTCCATACCACGCCGACTCACTTATCTTGCCCTCAAACGCTCCGCTCGGGCTAACCGAGCCGGATTGGAAAGCGGCCTCTTTATTTTTTACCGTCATTTTGGTTGGTTTGTATAGCTCTTTTGAGTCAAAAGGCGCGGTAATAGTTCCCCGTACTACCACCGTCCTACTCACCGTCACCCCCACTTCTCCAAAAAATTTGTTGTGCCACTCCCCGTCAGCAATCTGGAGAGGAGAATCTTTTTTTAAAAAAACCATTACTAATACAACTACCAGAACCCCAACTAAGAGCAGTGGTAAAACAAATTTTTGCATATTGTTGTCAAAAAAAATTTTAATTAACGTGTAACTTTACTTATTACTTCAACCACTGAATTTTGCTCGAGCACAATAGTACGCTCAAAATAATGTGTTTCACGATTGGGTTTCGAGTAATACAGGTACCCTTTATCGGTCTTCGTGGAACGAGAGAGTGGCGCGCCCAAAATCTTTTCTACGTCTCCTCCGGGCATACCGATAGTCACTCTTTTAAAATTGTCTGCCGAATACCCGGAGGCGTAGGTGGTGTTGCGGGAAGCGGAAAAATACGGAAGACCAAAAAGGACACCGACGACGAGTGCGGCGGCGACTAAGGTAATTCCGATTCCGATTACTAGTTTTTTGGTGGTGGGCATAGAGTTGGTATAATTATTTTCTTCTTAAAAAAATGTTTCTTTAGAAACGCTCTCCCAGAGCCGGACTTTAAATATTTCTCGAATTGGTATGCTGTATATTTATCCTTGAAGGCGAAATACCCAACAAGTTCTACAGGCAGGCGTTTGGCCGTTGCCGGAACGAGTCCTTTCTGATGTCTAGAATACCGTTCTTTAAGATCAGAGGTACACCCCGTATAAGGACCGTCTTTGCATTCTAAAAGATAAACGTAATACATACTACTCCCTAACTACGAGTCGGCGGACTGTGTCCGTGCTCCGACGCTGAAGCTATGGCGCAAGCGTCCGTAGCCCGCCCCAGAACAAGTGCGTTGCACTAGGTTTTTGCTTAAGACTGGTGCCCGCCTACGCTCTGCGAAGAGCTACGG
>DATDTU010000005.1:0-9141 GCA_035290705.1 Patescibacteria group bacterium | reverse complement strand
AGCTAGTCGAACGGCGCCCCGCCACTTAACGCTTGGCTTAACCCCTAGTAGGATTTAACCGAAGTCCCGGGGGTTTTGGCACACACCACTACCCCCTTTTAGTTACTAAGTTAGCACATCCCTCGCAAAGGGCTGTTTTTTGTCTTTCGGAGGGGTAGACAATTTTTACCGTAAATGGTATGCTTTGTGTGCTATTTAAACTAAAACTACGGAAATCATTGTATGTCTTTTTTAACTAAGATGTTTGGCGATCCGAATGCTAAGGTATTGAAAGAGATCCAACCTCTGGTTGAGAGCACGAACGTCCTTGAACCAGAAATGCAGAAGCTATCCGATAGCGAACTCAAAGGTAAAACAACAGAATTTAAATCGCGTCTCGCGCAGGGGGCGACTCTCGACGATCTGCTCCCTGAAGCGTTTGCCGTGGTACGAGAAGCTGCGCGGCGGGTGACCGGCATGCGCCATTTTGACGTCCAGCTTATTGGTGGCGCGGTACTCAACTGTGGGCAAATCGCGGAAATGCGCACGGGTGAAGGTAAGACGCTGGTGGGAACGTTACCGGTTTATTTGAACGCACTGACGGGGAAAGGTGTGCATGTGGTGACGGTGAACGATTATTTGGCTAAACGTGACGCGGTTTGGATGGGGCAGATTTACGACGCGCTTGGTTTGACGGTTGGTATTATTCAAAATTTGATGGTTTCCTACAGATATTTTAAGCGGGAGAAAGCTCAAGAGGGCAGTGAGAAGGATTTAAGTGAAGGAAGTGCGACGGACAAGGAGCGAGACGCTCAAGGAATGTTTAAAGTAGAATACGAATACCTAGAAGAGTGTACCCGACAGGAAGCCTATAAGTGCGATATTGTGTATGGTACGAACAACGAATTCGGTTTTGATTATTTGCGCGACAACATGGTGGGGGATTTGTCGCAAATGGCGCAGCGAGAGCTCAACTACGCGATTGTCGACGAGGTGGACTCGATTTTAATCGATGAAGCGCGAACGCCGCTTATTATTTCGGCGCCAGTAGAGAAGGCTAATGAAATGTACTATAAGTTTGCTTCTTTGGTGGAACGACTCATTGAAAATGATGATTATAATGTGGATGAGAAGATGCGCGCGGCGACGCTTACTGATGGAGGAATTAAAAAAATGGAAGGATGGCTTGGTATACAGAATATCTATGCCGAGGGAGGTTTAACTACGGTGCATCATGTCGAACAGGCGCTTAAGGCTAAGGCGCTTTTTAAGCGTGATCGTGATTATGTGGTGGAAAACGGTGAGGTCATTATTGTGGATGAGTTTACGGGTCGCAAAATGCCCGGACGGCGCTATTCCGAAGGGTTGCACCAGGGGATTGAGGCGAAAGAAGGGGTGGCGATTCGCGAGGAGAGCCGCACGATGGCAACAATAACTTTCCAGAATTATTTCCGCATGTATAAAAAGCTTGCCGGTATGACTGGTACGGCGGTAACCGAAGCGGAAGAGTTTGGGAAGATTTATAAACTTGAAGTGGTGGTCATTCCAACCAATAAACCAAATCATCGTACTGATCATCCGGATAGAATTTACCGAACTGAGGAAGCGAAGTCTAAAGCGATAGCGCAAACGGTTCGCGCGCTCCAAGAGAAGGGGCAACCGGTACTCATTGGTACTATTTCGGTAGACAAGAATGAAGCGCTGAGTTTGTATTTGGAGCGGGAAGGGATTAAGCACGAAATTTTGAACGCTAAAAACCACGAACGTGAAGGTGAGATTATCGCGCAAGCCGGCCGGCCGGGGGCGGTAACGCTTGCGACTAATATGGCGGGACGTGGCGTTGATATTATTATGGGTGGTAATCCGCCGGAGGCCGAGGAAGCTCGGAAGGCACGGGAGGCTGGGGGACTCTTTGTGATTGGTACCGAACGACATGAATCGAGGCGTATTGACAACCAGCTTCGTGGTCGCGCGGGACGACAAGGCGACCCGGGAGAAACGCAGTTTTATCTTTCAACGGAAGATGATCTCATGCGTATTTTTGCGGGGGATAGCATTCGTTCGGTGATGCAGACGCTACGCGTACCTGATGATATGCCGATTGAGCAAAAGACGATTACTCGCATTATTGAATCCGCTCAGAAAAAAGTGGAAGGTTTTCATTTTGATACGCGTAAACACCTGCTTGAGTATGATGATGTGATTAATCGCCATCGTGAGGTTATTTATGGGAAGCGTCGGGCAATTTTGGATGGGTTTGCGCGGGAGAAGGCGGCGCTCACTGATCCAGCGACTAAACCAGAAACGACCACGCTCCGCGACATGGTTTTTGACATGATTGAACAAGAGATTGAACAGATGGTTTCATTCCATACGGCGGCGGAAGACAAAAACGAGTGGAATATGCAGGAAGTGTACGAATCGGTCATGACTATTTTCCCGTTGAATGAAAGTGAAAAGGAAAAATTATTTAGTTTTGGCAAGGCGCGCGAGAGCAAGCTCGAGGCGGTAGAGGAGCGAACTCACATTATTGAGTATCTCATGGATTTGGCGGAAGCGAAATATGACGCGATGCTCGTTAAAAAAGTTCCGCATCCGGAAATGATGCTGGAGATTGAAAAACAGATATTGCTTCGATCTATCGACACGTTATGGATTGATCATTTAGTAGCGATTGACCATTTGCGTACGGGAATTGGATTGCGCGGTTATGGCCAACGCGACCCGCTGGTTGAATACAAGAAAGAGACGTATCGCATGTTTAATGAACTTTTATCTCTTATACAAAAAGAAGTTGTCTATACTATGTATAAGGTGAGTGTTGGCATTGACCTCGCGCCGAGTATGATACAGAATGAGCAGCTCGTGTTTAAGGGGGCCGAATTGAAAACGGGTGATTTTGGCGGGGGAGAAGAAAAGAAAAATGAAGGCACGCCATATTTTGCTACTCGGGCCAAAGACAAGACTCCAGATGGGCAGAAGATTGGGCGGAATGATTTGTGCTACTGTGGGAGTGGGAAGAAGTTTAAGAAGTGCCACGGGGCCTAAGAAAAGTAAGAAGTAAAAATGTTCAATGAACAATTTCGATCGAGAACTATTAATAGTGTGAGAAGTATTCTACTGAAAGCGTTCTATAATAGAGAACGCTTTATTTTTTTATAGCTCCGTTTGCCCGGCTGTGTTGTCAACATTTGCCTCTTGCCAAAAAGCCTTGGGTAGGCTAAGATGGTCACACTTATTACTTCATTATATATGGCTACTAAATCGAAACCGGTTCAACGGATTACGCGCTCTCAGGTGCGGTGGAAATTTGGCGCAGTGGTGGCATTATTTGTTTTGTGTGTGCTTATTGTTTTTCCGGCGTACGTCAATCGAGGGATAACATGGGTAAACGCTAAGACCAATATCGGGGTGCCGCAATTGCCGCAAAAAGGATTTAATTTGGGGCTAGATTTACAGGGTGGAGCTCATTTAATCTATCTTGCTAAAACTGACCAGATTCCGGAGGCGGACCGAAAAGACGCGGTCGAAGGTGTGCGTGATGTTATTGAGCGACGAGTCCGGGGAGGTTTGGGAGTAGCGGAGCCACTGGTACAGACTACTCGCGTCGGAAACGAGCATCGTATTATTGTGGAGCTTCCCGGAGTTACCAACGTGAACGAGGCTATTAAAATGATTGGTGAAACGCCGGTACTTGAATTTAAAGAAGAGAATAACGATCCGCCACGAGAATTAACTCCTCAGGAACAGAAAGACCTTACTGCTTTTAACGCCGCGGCTAATAGGAAGATACGAGATGCTTTAACAGCATTACGACGCAAGACAGCGTTTGAGGAAGTAGTAAAAAAATATTCTGAGGATGAATTGACGAAGGAAAAAGGTGGAGATATGGGTTTTATTACGAAAGAAACATTTCCCGAACTGCATGATTGGGCAAGTACGCATAAGGATGGTGAGGTAAGTAAAGAAGCTATTAAAAACATCAATGGTTTAAATATTGTGAAGCGCATCGGCGAACGACCGGGAGAAAAGGAAGTTTCGGCCGCGCATATTTTGGTTTGTTACCAAGGGGCGCCGTTGTGTGAAAATCCTCAATACGACAAGAAACAGGCGAAAGGCAAAGTTGAGGAAATAAAAAAAGAAGCGACGCCAGCAAATTTTGCTGATCTGGTTACCAAATATTCCACTGAACCCGGCGCGGCAGAACGAGCGGGCGAACTTGGGTTCTTTAAGAAAGGGGACATGGTGCCAGAATTTGAGCAGGCGGTATGGGATGTTGCCACCGGTACTATTATTGGTCCGGTAGAAACTGAGTATGGATTTCATCTGATTATCAAAAAAGACGAACGGTTTACCAGAGAGTACCAGCTCGCTCGGGTGTTTGTTCGTACCAAAGAAAAGACGGATATTGTGCCGCCGACCGAAGCATGGAAGAATACGGGATTATCCGGAAAACAGTTGAAGCGGGCGGAAGTCACTGAGGATACGAGAACAGGGCAAGTACAGGTAAGTTTAAATTTTGATGATGAGGGCTCTAAATTATTTGAAGATATTACTGGGAGAAATATTGGTAAGCCGGTGGGAATATTTCTTGACGGTCAGCCCATTAGCACGCCGAACGTGAATGAGGCGATTACGGGCGGGAGCGCGGTGATTAGTGGAGGCTTTACCTACCAAGAAGCGCGGTTGTTGGCGCAGCGCCTCAACTCCGGCGCCTTGCCGGTGCCGGTTGAAATTTTGAGCCAAGAAAAAGTTGACGCGACGCTGGGAGCGGCATCGTTAGAGAAAAGTTTTAAGGCCGGTATCGTTGGACTCCTGCTCGTTATGGTGTTTATGTTGTTCTATTATCGTCTTCCTGGCGCGCTTTCGGTGGTTTCACTTTCCATGTACGCGCTTCTCACCCTTGCCCTCTTCAAACTTTTGGGCGTCACGCTCACGCTCTCCGGTATTGCCGGTTTTATTCTCTCGATTGGGATGGCGGTCGACGCGAATATTTTGGTATTTGAACGTTTGAAAGAAGAAATGCGGCAGGGTCGCCAGGTTCGCTCGGCACTCGAAGAGTCATTCCTACGCGCTTGGCCATCGATTCGCGATAGCCATATTACTGCGCTTATTAGCTGTGTATTTTTGGTCTGGTTCGGCAGCGGCTTTATTCAAGGGTTCGCTTCAGTTCTCGCGATCGGTACCCTCATCAACCTCTTCACTGCTATTACCGTAACACGAACTATTATGCGTCTCGTGTTCCACTGGATGCCGGAGCGCGGCAACATCTTGGTGTTGGGGTATACTCCTCAGGGATCCATTTCTCTAGAGGTTAAAAATGATACCAAATAATATGAATATTCCTTTTATCAAATATTCGACGCTCTGGCTTGGCATTGCCGCTACCACCGTGGTGGTGTCGATTGCTATGCTGATACTGTGGGGATTAAAACCCGGCATTGATTTTACCGGTGGATCGCTTCTGGAATTTTCGTTTTCTAAGCAACGCCCGACGGTAGAAGAAATGCAGCAGACGCTTGACCAATTTGGAGCCAAGCAAGCGGTGATTCAGAAAAGCGGAGATACTAAGATGATTATACGAACCGGTTTTTTGTCTGAAGATGAACATCAAACGCTCGTGAAAGGAGTGGAAAAGAATTTTCAAACAAATGAGAATAAGATAGTGGAAGATCGTTTCGAAACAATCGGGAGTGCCGTGAGTCAACAGCTCCGCAATCGTTCGCTGTGGGCTACGCTACTCGTGAGCGGAAGTATTATTGCCTATCTTGCCTTTGCCTTCCGCAGTGTTTCGCGCCCCATTGCCAGTTGGAAATACGGATTAATCGCCATTGTTACCCTGTTTTACGTGGTGGTTGTAGTGGTTGGCGTGTTTGCCGCTCTGGGACGATTCAGGGGAGTGGAGGTGGATATTGCGTTTGTGGTAGCGATTCTCACGGTGCTTGGGTATTCGGTGAATGACAGTATCGTCGTGTATGACCGTATCCGCGAGCGACTATTAAAGCATCGGGTGGATGACTTTGGCGCTCTGGTGAATATTGGATTGAATGAAACGCTGGCGCGATCGATCAACACGGTTGGGGCAGTACTCTTACCTTTATTTGCCCTTTATTTCTTTGGTGGGCCAACGGTTCATTATTTCTCGTTGGCCTTATTATTAGGGATGGCGCTTAGTACGGTCGCTTCTATTTTTGTCGCAAGCCCATTGCTCGTGCTTGCGGAACGTTGGCAACGGAGACAAGTTGTTTAAACTCCAATTACATATTGTAATTTTGAATTTACCAGCTACATTAAAAGAACCCTTTAACTAAAAAGAGGGTTTTTTATTTACTCGTAATATGTTATAATAACGCCAATAGCTCAGGTTGACTTTTTACTTATTTACTTGTAACATAATCACTTTTTCTATGACTGATACAATACTCCGGCATATGGTAGCAATCTTTGCCACACTCATCTGTGGTATGGCTTATTTTGCGGGGTACTTCTCTGGTAAAGAGGGATGGTGGTGGACGGTTTTCGCCGTCTTGGTAGTGTACGGGGCGATTTATAAGATTGTGGACGCGGGGGGGCATGGGGGAGGACACCACTAGTAGTTGAAAGTTTTTAAAGTTTGTAAGGCCTGCCTGTCCGGTAGGCAGGTTCATAAAGCAGAAGGTATGTTTGATTTTGGGACAACTTTTGGGGTAACATTTGATTTCTCGTTTTGGGAAACTTTTTTGAATTCATCGTTATCACAGCAGCTTATTATGTTGTTTGCTGTCGGTGGATGGACAGTGCTCGCTTTTTTGTGTTTAAAAGGAGGTAGTCAGGTATGGGTGGAATATCGACAGAATACTAAGGGCACCAAGAACTGGCAGTGGGCGCTGCTCGCGGTGGACATCCCCGCGCTCTTTATTCAGACCCCGAAAGCGGTGGAGCAAATTTTCGCGCATCTCAGCGGCGCCACGGCGCATATCAACGTGCGCGATAAGTTTTGGCTGGGAAAAAAGCAGAAGTGGTTTAGTTTTGAAATTATCAGTATCGAAGGGTATATTCAATTTTTAATTCGTACGGAAGTGGAATTTAGAGACCTCGCGGAAGCGGCGATTTACGCGCAATACACTGAGGCGGAAATTACCGAAGTAGAAGATTATGTGGATAATATTCCCACCAAGTACCCCGATAAAGAGTATGATGTGATGGGGGTGGAGTTTAAGTTGGCCGATAAAGATGTGTACCCGATTCGTACCTACGAGAATTTTGAGTATCAGCTAAGTAAGGATGCTGTTTTTAGTGATCCAATGGCGGCTATATTAGAAAATTTTACTCGTATCGGGCATGGCGAGAATTTATGGATGCAGCTTATTGTGGAACCAACTGACAGTAGTTGGAAGGGAGAAGGAATAAAAATTGCCAAAGAATTGATGAAGGGTGGTCCGGAGGAACATCATGGTGGAGGAATTATTTCTGCCGTGGGTAGTATTCCCCAGAAGATCGCTCAAGAACTCATCAATGTCGTCAACTGGAATTTTGAAGGCGAGCATGATGCTCATGACGAGAAGAAAAAGGAGAGAGTGGAAATTAGTCCTGGTATGAAGAAGACGGTCTAGTCGATTGAACAAAAGATATCGAAGATTGTGTTTAAATCGAAGCTACGTGTATTGTATGCTGCTCGCAAAGAGGCGTATAGCCCGAATCGTTGCGTGGAAGGATTTGTGGGGGCGATAAACCAATTTCACATGCAGAATCGCAATGCCATTGTGCCATACATGGCGACCCACGCGCACTACGATCGGCGTCACAAAAAGAGCACCATTCTTAAGAATGGCTTTGTGAAAAATTTTAAGAAGCGAAAGATAAAGTGGCGCGGAAGTGACGGCTATATTTTGAATATTGAAGAACTGGCGACCATATGGCACTTCCCATTGCCATTCGTGAAGGCGCCGTTGGTGCAGAAGGCGGGAGCGAAGCGCGCCGAGCCGCCGTCGGGGTTGCCGGTAGAGCACAGCGAGGGTCCGTTAAAGCGCAAACCGGTGAGCCAGCCGCAGTCAGCGCCACCGCAAGTGATGGAGCCGCCGCCGGAGGAATTGCCGTATGGGTAAGTGAAGGTTTAAGATTAAAGATTTCAGATTGTAGTTGAAAGTGCCGTTGAGGTGACGATGAGAAAGTTGTTAACGATTTTCTCCACTTCAGCGGCATTTTTTGTTTCCATGAGTTTGATGCGCAGTTCCTTGGCGCCGTCAAAGCCGTTGACGTAGGCTTTGTAGTGTTTTTTCATGATGTCGAAGTTTTTGTGCGGGCTGATGAGTTCTTCGTAGAGTTTGGTGTGTTCGGTCATGACCTGTAATTTTTCCATTATTGTAGGGGCGTATTGATATACGCCCTGGTCGTTGGCGTGGCGATCCCGAAACAACCACGGATTTCCAAAAATTCCTCGTCCAATCATCACCCCATCAGCGCCAGTCGCGCTGATTTTTTCATTAGCGTCCGCAATGTCTTTCACGTCACCGTTACCTAATATCAATGTTCGATTCGCTGTAGGGGCGGATTGATATCCGCCCTGTCCGGCATAGCGATCACGCATTTGCACTGCCTCAGCAACATGTTCCCATCGCGCTGGAACGAGCGATAGTTCTTTGCACGTGCGAGCGTGGATGGTGATGGCGGCTGGTTCCATTTCGAGGAGATAGGGGAGCCATTCATTCAAAATAGTTTTGTTGAAGCCGACACGAGTTTTAATTGAGATAGGAAGTTTGCCCGCGCCGCGTTTGGTGGCTTCGATAATTTCTTGAGCGAGTTTTGGGGTTTTGATGAGCGCTCCACCAGCGCCTTGCTTCAAAACATTTTTATCCGGGCACCCCATGTTGATATCAATCCCGTCGAAGCCGAGTTCCTGAATGAGCAGAGCGGTTTTGTAAAAGTTTTCTGGTTTTGAACCAAAAATTTGAGCGACGATGGGGCGTTCAATTTCCGAATACATAAAATCGACGAGGAGCTTATCTCGTCCGGGGGACTGTAGGCCGTCACACGCAACAAATTCGGTCCACATCACATCGGGTTTGCCGTACTTGGCAATGATGCGACGGAAGGCGGCGTCGGTGACGTTGGCCATGGGGGCGAGGCCATATATGGGGAGTTTGAGTTGTTTCCAAAAGCCGGTGATCATAGAATATGATGCGG
>DATDTU010000004.1:0-3447 GCA_035290705.1 Patescibacteria group bacterium | reverse complement strand
AACGACAATCCTACGCTCACGATCTGCCCAATAATTTCTGGAATGGTAGACGCTCCGGCAATTGTTCGCGGCAACCCGGCCCGGTCTCTCGTTTTATCCAAACCATAATCCGCCGCGAGCCCCCCCGCGACCACAAAACCGCTGATGAACAAACTTACTAGTATAATTTTAATGGTTCGGGACATACAAAGGTTAGTGAATTGCAAGCGAGATCTCTCCCTGCCCTCTCCTCTGCGCTCTTCGACCCCTGCTCAGAGCGCTCTGAGCTCGCCGAACGAGCGGAGGCGAGGGTTCGTTCTCTCCTCCTCGTGCCGCCGGCATAGCCTTTGGCGACGCACGGCCGCAGAGGGGGAGGTTAGGAGGGGATTTCGCTGGGGGATACGGCTCCACTTCAACGAAATTCACAAGAATTACCGCGGAGTCAAATTAATCTCAATAGTATGACCGGCTGATGTAGCTTTTACCAGTTGCGAAATAATAAAATTCGTAATAGCGTACGCCGCCAAAATAATAACAAGGCCAATTACCCCGCCCCACAGCCACTGCTTAGCCGCGTCTACTTTCTCGCTACTCCCTCCCGATGTCATCAAGGTAAACCCGGCAATAAGCACGACAACCAAAAATATAACTCCAAGCACTCCAATAAAAACTTTTACAATGCGGGCTACCATGAGCCGCGGATCGGCGTTGCTCAGGCCAGTGAACGCGCCAACTTCAAGCCCTAAATCACGGTCGGTTATAATACCACCTGGTACCACCGGCGGCATAACCCCCCCAGGTAGTACCGGGAGTGATTGGGCGAGAACCTGCTCGGGCACCAAAAACAAAAAGGGGCCTAACAAACTTGTTAAGACGAACAGAGTAAAACCTAGGGTACGAACTAAACGCATAGTGAGAACTTATAGCGAATTATTTCTATAAACGCCTCAACGTGGCCAAAAATGTAGGAATGTTTTGGCTGTCGTCTTGCCATCGACTGGCCCTGAGGGGCCGCTCAGGCCCTCGAACGGGAGCGAAGCGAAAGATCTCTGTCGGTCGTCTTTTCGCGAATTGGACAGAGATTCTTCGCTCCGCCCACTCGGCCGTGAGCTCGTGGCCGAACGGTCAGAATGACAATTGAAAAAACTCGCTATGGGTTCTGAGATAAAACACTTACCCCCTGCAGGGGGTTGCGCGCGCGAACCCCCTGCAGAAGCTAAGGAATTTACCCCGTATATTCTCTTGGTTCCTTAATGTAAGGAAGAGAAAACGGGAAATTCTACCCAAACATTTTTCTTTAAAAATGTACGGGGTTTACTGCGTAGTAGCGGTAACCAAATTCTGGATAACGAAGTTGGCAATCGCGTACGCGGACAGGATAATTGCCAAACCAATCACACCGGCAAAAATCCATTTCTTGGCTTCGCCGACTTTCTCGTCATTGCCTCCGGCGGTCATCCAAGTGAAACCACCGATAAGAACGATAACCACGGCAACGATTCCAAGCAGCCCCATGGCTACGCGAATGATACGAGCGATGGTAACCTGTAAGTCTGAGTCGCCGAGTCCGGATTCTGGACTAACGCGAGGGTCCAACAAATCTGATGCCTGCAAACGGGTAGGCGTGCTACTGGCCGCCATTGCTGGAACAGCGCTAAAGAGCATTGTCCCCATCATAAGTCCGGCCATTAATCTTTGTAATTTGTACATAGTTTCACCTCCCTTCTAAGGAAAATGAATTAATATCTATGTGCGAAATGCGAAAGCTGCGACCCATTCGACTAACGCTCAGGGTCGCCTTGAGAAAAATCGAAAGGCGAAAAGTGCGAAAACGAATTGAGCCGCCCCTCATCTCTTTCTTCTCCCGCGGGGAGAAGAGGTTGTCCCCCTCTCCCCGTGGGAGAGGGTAGGGTGAGGGTTCACTGTTCGCATCTTTCGCAGCTTTCGCATTTCGCACATGGTTCCACGAATATTATTTTCAAAAAAACCAATGCCTATAGTATAGCACAAACCACTATTGCGCACCAGTTAAGTAATCAAGGAAAGTATTGAGAATCAGATAGCTCGCGAAAACCAGCACCACTCCAATTACCGCCCACACCATAGTCTTGGTGCCTTGCTGTACTTTTTCTGGGTTACCGGCGGAAGTGAGCCATTGAAAACCTCCCCACACGAGCATAAGCACCGTGAGGGAACCGATGATACTAAGCATCACCGCAATGGCATCACCAATCAAATCGCTAATATCACCAGTCGCGTTGCCAATCGGCGGATCGAGCGGGATACATTCACGGCCCTTGCCACACGTTGACGTCGCGCCACCTTCTCCTCCTGGCGTTTCACCATCAATCCGATTCCATTTGCACAGCGCGTCACTCGTGCATGCTGGTCGGGTGTTACAAGCCTGCTGATCTTTCGAATCTACCGCCACACATTCTCCCCAATAACATAGTCCGTTTTTGCCACATTGCTCTTTACCGCCGAGTCCTTTACATGTTGTCTCGTCATTCTTGTTGCTAGTACTTTTTGGATAACAAGCACCAGACGGCTGCACTTGTGCTGTAGCCGGCAACACTCCTACCAACAAGAACATAATAAAAATTGTAACAAATATTTTTCTCATAGTTATTATCGTATCAAACCCGACCCAGTAAATATAAAGTCGGCAATAATATAACTTCCAAGTACTACCACAATTCCGAGCGTAGACCAGACAAAAATCTGTTTGGCTTTGTCTACCTGCTCACTGTTTCCCGCTGCCGTCATCCACAAAACTCCCGCATAGATATACAGCACCAATAGGATGCTCCCCATAAAAGCCGTGAGTACCCGGATGACTTGCCCAATCAGGGTGCGCACCGTATCGCGCGGTGATCCTTGGGTAAACCGATTGAGCTGATTCAAATCCCGGGCGTCACTGAGCAGCTTGTCGGTTCCGATACCGACGGTTTGATCGCCTACGTTTGGATCCTTGGTCACCGTGAGCGCGTCACAACTGCCGGAACTTGGGACAGGAAAACTTTTTTCACCGGCGGCGCAAGCACCGCCATCGACCGCGCCAGTGCGCAACGTGCAATCGTACTTAGTCGTCGCTGATCCCTTTTCTATTTCTGTACAGCAACAGCGTGACGGGGGTACTTTTACCTTACACTCGCCCGTGACATACCGGTCTAACCTTCCCAACCTATCTATAACAAGATTACAGCGATCCCCTAAATTGATATGAGCGCCCCATCCACCAGTCGGGTCGCCATACAGTGTATAAGAAAAATTTTTTCCTTTAATTGAAGGCCCGCAAAAATCAAAAGCATGCTTGGTTGCTCCGTCGGTACTCTGCAGGGTCACCGAACACTCACAGGACAAAAATTTATCGCTTATAATCTTATCAAAAGTGCAGGTGCTGCGATCTTCAAAGAATGGTTGCAGAGTCGTTCTTAAATCATAGATTACCTGCGGATCCAGTGGATC
>DATDTU010000003.1:0-6427 GCA_035290705.1 Patescibacteria group bacterium | reverse complement strand
GTCCGGCTCCTCCGCGAAGGCGGGGGCCGGACCCACGTGCGTCGCGTCCTCCCCGTTGGCGGGGCGCGCGTTCGTGGAGTGGTCGCCGGGCAGGAGCTGGGCCAGGTCATTCAGGATGAGATAGTGATCATCCTCATCCCCACCGGCCGCTGCGGCTTCCTGTCCCACCGTCCGGGCGTACTGAGCCAGGGCGGAGTGATCGTCGATCCGCGGCAGCGAGAGCACCTTGGGATGCGTCCGCTCCTCGTGCTCGTCCGCTCCCTCCGGGAGCTCATCCCAGTCCATGGTCTGGAGCTCATTGGGGGTGCGGAGCAACTCCATGCCCTGCCGAGTGGCCGCGACGTGAGCGATTTCGCTCAAGGCGGCACCGACGTCGGGGCTCGCGTGTGCGGCGAAGGACGAAGTGAGGATGTCCGGCATGCTGAGCGCCACCGGCGCGGTCACGTCCATCTCGATCGGAGCCGGAGCGGCTTCGACCGGCTCGACTTCGGGCTGGCGGCGGTCGCCTTTCCGCGTGTCCGCCACCTCCGGCCAGGAGGGGGTCATGTCGACCCGACGCTCCTCGGTGATGCGGTTCTCTTTCGTCTTCACGACCTGGAAGCCGTGGAGGGCGTAGCGCCCGCCGGTATGGTTCACGCCGGTACGGCAGACGATCTCGGGCAAAGCGCTCATGTCCTTGCGGGACTTGCGCGTCACCACGAGTTCGTTCCCCTGCGATCCGGTCACGTAGTAGTTGTAGCCGGGTTCACGGGTGAACTTGTTGGTGCCGTCCCACACGGTGGGCGGACCCATCTTGCCGCTCACGTGCGCGGTCTTGCCGATCGGACTCACGTCCTCCGGCACAGCCGAAGCTGCCGCCGGGGAGCTGGAGGTTGCAGTTGCGCTTCTGTCGCGGGCGCGGGTGGCGGGGAAATTCCCCTTTGCCCATCGGGCCCAATCTTCGGGGTCGTCGTTGGCCATTGATTTTCTTACCTCGCGTTCGATGTCTTTCTGTGGAAATGCACCTCACGAACCCAAAGGCCGTGGCACATTTCCGCTTTTTTGGCGTACCTGCTGTAAGCACTAGGCAAAGTTTTATATAACAACCTGTTAGAAATATTTCCTAATAAGTGTTTGGCAACTGATTATCCAATTTCCTTGTCTTAGGTTTTCAAAGAGCCTCAGACAGAGTCTCAGTGGAAGACGCTCTGATACGAGACACGATACACGTAAAACGATACAATCAAATCGTGTATCGTACTATGTGTATCGTGAATCGTTACACAACGTTCTCCATTGAGACTCAGTCTCAAAAATATAACGCGAAATGAAGGGCACGAAGCCCTTTTTTCGCTAAGTACCTGGGCGCTTTTCTATCGGCACAGGTAACGTCTCAGTCTATCATAGCAGAGCTACGTTGTCAAGGCAATAAAGCTCAGCTTAGCGAAATTCTCGCTTATTTCTAGTATAATTGACGGAAAACGGCTATTGTTCTGTCGAGCTGAAAGTGGTAGCATAGTAGTAACGTCAGACAAAGTATAGTTAACTTTATTGTCATTCCCGCGCAGGCCTGCCTGTCCGGTAGGCAGGCGGGAATCCAGACAATTTACCCAGCCACTAGATCCCCGCTTTCGCGGGGATGACATTTGAGGTTCTTAAACTCAATTGATATGCAACTCCCCCCAAATTCAATTATAGCTTCTGGCCCAGTTATTATTGAGGAAAATAAAGTACTGCTCAATAAGGAAAAGAAAGACTACGGCATTACTCCGTGGTTATTTCCAGGCGGTGAGGTGGAAGATTTTGACGCGACGCTGGAAGAGGCTTGCAAGCGCGAGGCGAAGGAAGAAATGGGAATTGAGGTACAAATAATTAAACCTCTTAAACCGATGATGCTCCATGAGAAGGGACGAGTGATTGTACTCATTCACTATCTGGCGCGGCGGATTGGTGATATAAAACCCGGGAAAGATATTGTTGACTGGGGTTGGCACGACGTGTATAATTTACCAGGTGACTGCGCGTCGAATGTGCACGAAGTTATTAAAGACTATTTAGCAAATACATAATATGATTTAGTAGGACACAGATTTTTTAGGAGATTACTTATCTGTGTCTTTTTTATTTACTATGAATACTCTTCCTTTACAACAATCAGATTCCGAAATTTACCAACTAATCCAAAAAGAAGTGGCTCGTCAAAATGATGGCCTCGAAATGATACCGAGTGAAAACCATACCTCACAGGGAGTTTTGGAAGCACTTGGTTCACGATTAACCGATAAATATTCCGAAGGCTACCCGGGTATGCGCTACTATGGCGGATGCGAGAATGTGGACGCGGTAGAAAATTTAGCGCGCGACCGAGCCAAGGAACTGTTTGGCGCGAGTCACGCGAATGTGCAGCCGCACTCGGGCTGTCCGGCTAACCTGGCGGTGTATTACGCGCTCCTTGACCCGGGTGATACGCTCATGGGTTTGTCCTTAACGCATGGCGGACACATGACGCATGGATTAAAACTCAATTTTTCCTCCACGTTTTATAAAAGTGTCCAGTATGGTTGCCGGCCAGACGGTTACATTGATCTTGATCAGATGCGCGCCTTAGCCCACGAGCATAAACCAAAACTTATTATGACCGGCGGTAGCGCTTACCCCCGCGTGTATGAGTGGGCGAAGTATCGTGAGATCGCGGATGAAGTAGGCGCTTGGCTCGTGGCGGATATGGCGCATGTGGCAGGGTTAGTCGCTGGGGGTGTGTATCCAAACCCAGTTGGCATTGCTGACGTGGTAACTACTACCACTCACAAAACATTGCGTGGTCCGCGCGGCGCAATAATTCTTTGCAACGGTAATCCATCGAACCCGCTCAAAAAGGCGGAGCGTACGAAAGAAAATATTCCGACCCTCATTGACCGCGCGATTATCCCCGGACTGCAGGGGGGGCCGCATAATCACCAAACTGCCGGTATCGCGGTAGCGCTCAAGGAAGCTTTGCAACCGGAATTTAAAACCTACGCCAAACAGATACTCGCCAACGCCCAAGTTTTGGCGGAAGAACTACTTCGCCGTGGATTTGAGTTGGTTACCGGTGGTACCGATTCGCACTTATTGCTCATCAACCTGACGAACAAAAGTGTAAGCGGCAAAGAAGGCGAAAAAGCGTTGGGACTGGCCGGAATAACGGTCAATAAAAATACCATTCCGTTTGATCCACGCTCGCCGTTTGATCCCTCTGGCATTCGCCTGGGCACGCCGGCTTTGACAACGCGCGGGATGAAGGAAGGAGAGATGCGAACGATCGCGGGTTGGATTGATGAAGCGATTGTGAATTTTAAGGATGAAGAAAAGTTGAAAAAGATTCGGGAAGAGGTGAAGGAGATGACGAAGAGGTTTCCGTTGTATCCTGGCTTGTAGGATTTCACTGATGCGCTTGGGCGCCACGAATTTCACAAATATAAATCCACCAAAGAGCTGGTGGATTTTTCAATTCCCCCCTTGAGGGGGGCGCGGGGGATGTTGGTCAATCCAATCGACAATTATTTGTATAACATTTTCTATGTTTTGACGCACATGTTTTTCTTGAAATCGTAATATATTCAATCCTTGCTTATTCAAATAAGCACCCCGCCGATTATCGTAGTCAACTTTTTCGTTATGGCTAAAACCGTCTATTTCAACAATCAATTTAAGTACTGGACAAAATAAATCGACTATATAATAGCCGATAATTTTTTGACGAAAGAATTGATAACCAAGCAGTTGTTGACCTTTTAACCGATTCCAAAGCAGGGTCTCCCCCCCAGAGTGGCATTATTTCGGAGCTCTTGAGCTCGTTTCTTCAGAGCTGGATTATACGTTGGAAATTCCCTCTTTTTCTTTAGCATAGTTTGAAACGAACATCCCCCGCGCCCCCCTCAAGGGGGGGGAATTGAGCGACAATCTTCCAGGCCATTAGTGAAATCCCAATTACTTAATTTCCCGCACTTCAACCAAATTCACATTCCCCGCTTGCCCTACTGGCTCGCCGGTCACAATAATCATCTTATCGCCTACCTTGGCGATTTTATGTTGTTTGATATAGTTGAGCGAACGTTCTACTAGTTCTTCGATGGAGTGGCAAGGAGGCAAAATAAACGGTTTGATTCCCCAAGAGATATTGAGTTGCCGCCAAACCATTTCGGTGTTGGTGGCCACGAGGATGGGGAACGGCGGGCGGACGTGGCTGATGAGGCGGCCGGTTTCGCCGCTGATGGAGGCGGCGAGAATAAGTTTGGCGCCGACTTCTTCGGCGAGCAAACGAGAAAGTTCAGTTACCGCGTGCTCCGTACTCTCTCCTTTCTTGGGAGTGAGTGAAAGTTTGGTATCATCATATTTTGACTTTTCGGTGGCTTCGATAATTTCGGCCATTGTTTTGACTGTTTCCACTGGATACTTTCCGGCGGCAGTTTCATTTGTCAAAACTAGTGCGTCAGCATGATCAATAACCGCGTTCGCGACGTCACTCACTTCCGCGCGCGTCGGGCGGCTGTTTTCGCGCATGGAGTCGAGAAGTTGCGTCGCGACCAAGACCGGTTTGGCTTTGGCGTTCGCGGCGTCAATAATTCTTTTTTGAATAAGTGGCACTTCTTCTTTGGGGAGCTCGAGCCCAAGGTCGCCGCGCGCGACCATGATGCCGTCGGCGGCTTCGAGAATTTCTTCTAGATTTTTTACCGCTTCGTGCCGTTCGATTTTGGCAATGATGGTAATAGGCTGTTCCAACTCAACTTTTTCTTCCTCAGCGTATTGTTTTATAAGATAGCGCACATCCAAAACATCTTTAGCTGAGCTCACAAACGACATGCCCACTACATCAACTTTATTTTTTACCGCGAAACGCAAATCGGCTTTATCTTTTTCACTCAGTACCGGCATGGAGAGGACGCTATCGGGCAAATTAATGCCTTTGTGCGCGTTGATTACTGTACCTTCTTTTACGCGCGTGGCGACCACTGTGCCTTGCACGCTTTCGACTTCTACTTCAACTCTCCCATCATCAATAAGTATGCGCTCGCGGGGTTTAAGATACTGGTGCAAACCAGAATAATCGAGAGGGATTTCTCCCCCCTGGTAGTCGCTCGCCGCGGTATTGAACACCAACCGGTCACCGGCTTTAATATCAATTCCAGCGTCTGGGACGTTGCCCACACGGATGCGCGGACCTTGCAAATCTACCAGCACCGCCAAGGGTTCTCCGGTAGCTGCTTCGGCCGCGCGAATTGCTTTCAGCAATTTTCCGTTCGATTCATGCGTGCCGTGCGCAAAATTAAGACGGGCAAAATTGAGCCCGCCTTTGACCATGGCTTCGAGTGTTTTGGCATCAGCACACGCCGGACCGATGGTAGCGCCGATTTTGGTGAATTTAAACATACGCACAATCCGAATCAACAAATCTTGTCCGAATCTACGAATATCCTAATAATAACGAATTATTGTAGGATGCTGTTCGTAGGGATTCGGAAATTTGTGGATTCGGCTAACATTTGTAGATTAGGATTATATTATTTCAGTATCGCTTTCAATTGTTCCTTTTGCGCCGGATCAAGGGGTAATAATTTCAACAAGTTTTCATTACCGTTCTTTTGTCCGGCCGGACAATCAGTACCGCCGAGAAACGAACATTGAAACTCTTTTATTAATCGCGGCAGATAGAGGATAGCCAGAATAAGAGGTACCGCGATAATGAGAAAACGTAACCAACTGGCAATTGCCGCCCACAGAAGCTTATGGTTGATCTTGCGATTTTGTTCGTAAATGATTTGTGACCATTTTAAATTTTTTTCTAACAGCTCTTTGAGTTGCGCGGCGTCCGCTCCTCCGGTCGCGTGGGGGACGCTCGGATTACCATGTATTTTTTCCTGCACCGAAGGAGGCTTGGGATTGGTTTCTTCTGAAGGTTTATTCGAAGATTCATTTGGTGGGGTAGAATGTTTATACATACGCCTCCTCATTAAAAAAATTTAACGGCTCTTGGTGAGCTCTTTTAATTCTTTTTCAAATGTTTTGACATCTTTAAAATCTCGGTAGACGCTCGCGAAACGGATGTACGCCACTTTATCGAACGCGCGCAGGTGTTTCATGACTAATTCTCCGATTTCTTTGCTTGCGATTTCTCGTTTTTTCTTTTTCTGAATATCACGCTCGATAGCGTGCACGAGTTTTTGAAACTTTTCTTGGGTGAAAGGGCGCTTGGTGAGCGAACGCCTAATGCCCTGTTCTACTTTATCGCGCATATACTCTTGCCGTACCCCATCCTGCTTCACCACAATAATATCGAGGAGCTCTATTTCTTCGAGCGTGGAAAAGCGATACGTACATTTGTCGCACTCCCGGCGGCGACGGACCGCGAGGTCATCCTCAGCCGGACGACTATCTACGACACTCGTTTCGCGATGATTGCAGACGGGAC
>DATDTU010000002.1:0-3498 GCA_035290705.1 Patescibacteria group bacterium | reverse complement strand
TACACATCCTGCACCGCGTTCAAAATTTTAATTCCTTCCGCGAGTGGTTTCTGAAAAGACTTTCTGCCAAGTATCAGCCCCATTCCACCCGCCCGCTTATTAATCACCGCCGTCTTCACTGCTTCAACGAGATCGCTCTCTCCACCACTCTCTCCACCCGAATTGATGAGTCCAACCCGCCCCGCAAATCCATTCAACACCTGATACCGACACAGATCAATTGGATGATCACTCGCCAAGTCCGTATACATTTTCTCACTAAACTTCCCGTATTTCTTATCTCCTTGATTCAAAGCTTTATACCCACCATTCCGCATCGGCAATTTCTGCTTCACAATATCCGCCCCGATGGTCGCGCCCAAGTGATTCGCTTGCCCAGTCAAATCCGCCGCGTCACTGTAATCAACGCCGTTCACTTTGAACGCGCTGTTGCGCAAATAGCACCAGAGGACAGTAAACATGCCCTTGCGGTGGGCCTCCGCGAACGCCGCGCTCACTTCCTGAATTTGTCGCTTCGATTCTGGTGAACCAAAGTAAATCGTCGCGCCCACTCCCGCCGCGCCCATGTCATACGCCTGCTGGACTGAGCCAAACATAATCTGATCGTAATCATTCGGATAACGAAGCAAATCGTTATGATTTAATTTTACTAAAAATGGAATTTTATCCGCGTGCTTTTTACTCATCATCCCCAGCACCCCGAGCGTTGACGCCACCGCATTACACCCGCCTTCAATTGCCAACTTCACAATATTCTCCGGGTCAAAATAATCCGCGTTTTTGGCAAAGCTCGCTCCAGCCGAATGCTCAATCCCTTGGTCAACCGGCAAGATCGAAACATACCCCGTCCCCTTGAGCCGACCGTGACCGCGCATCTTTTTTAAATTCTGCAGAACCTTTAGCGACCGGTCTGACTGGCTCAAAACTTTCTCGATAAACTGTGGCCCCGGAACTTGTAATTTATCTTTAGACAGTTTTGGACTTTTGAAACCCAGTAAATTTTCTGAATCGCTGCCCAGAAGCTGCTGGATGGTTGAGTAGAGTTTAGACATACGTGTTTAAATATTAGCGAGCTGCTCCTGAAGAGCATTAATCTCCTTTTTATTATTTTTTAATTTAATTTTCTTTTCACCGTTAACTACCAGTATTGAATCAAACAAATGCTTTTCAATTACCACTCGTTCCTTTACTAAATCTCTAGGGACAAAAGTATGGACGTGTCCCTGGAAACTATTTGAAGTAACGTTATCATCTTTATCCAACCACGCGCTCCGAAAACTTCGATTAACCCTTTCATCGAGTCCTCGGGTAAAGCTCGCGCCCGCACCCCCAAACAGGGCATCCGCTGAACGGGTTGAGGAAGACGGAATCTTAATCAAATAAAACCCTTCTTTATTAATAAGAATGTCAAAATTGTTGGTAGAGGCAATTGTAAAAGCCTTTTGTTCCCAGTCTTTCGAGTACATAATACCGGAATTAACAATTGAGCAATGTAACAATTGAACAATGAAACAATGTGAAAGGGATCCTTCGCTCCGCTCAGGATGACAATCGATGATGGGTCTCCACAAACCGCACCGTCCCCGTCTTCACCCGCATCACCACCGAATGCGTAATACAATAATCCGCTGTATATCGTACACCCTTAAGCAATGGCCCATCAACCACGCCGGTCGCTGTAAACGTTAAATCCTGTCCTTTCGCCAAATCCTCAAGCGTCAAAATCTTCTCAATGTCCTTTATTCCCATGTCTTTGAGCTCTAGTCGCTGTTTGTCGTCCTTCGGAGCAAGCCGAGCCTGCATCTCTCCACCGAGGCATTTAATCGCCGCTGCCGCGAGCACCGCCTCTGCGCTCGCCCCAATTCCCATAAGCAAATCAATCCCCGAATCAGGTAACGACGGAGCGATCGCCCCCGCAACATCACCGTCAGTAATAAGCACCACCCGCGCCCCAGTCGATCGAACTTGCTTAATAAGACTCTCATGTCGCGGACGATCCAATACCATCACGGTAATTTCTGAAACATCCTTCTTCAATCGCCCCGCAACATTTTTAATATTCTCCTCTACCGTCGCAAGCAAACTAATTGACCCCACCGCGCCCGGCCCGCACGCAATTTTTTCCATATACATGTCCGGCGCTTTAAACAATGTTCCCTTAGCCCCAGTCGCAATCACCGCAATCGCGTTCGGTCGCCCGTTCGCCACGCTATCTGTACATTCGAGCGGGTCAACGGCAATATCAAGCTCAGGCCCTTGGCCTGTTCCCAGCTTCTCGCCCACATACAGTTCTGGCGCCTCGTCCTTTTTGCCTTCACCAATGACCACCTCACCACTAAAATCCACAAAATTAAACCGATCCCGCATTTCATCCACGGCCGCGCCGTCAGCTTTTTTTCTTTCCCCTCTCCCCACCCACTTGGCCGCGGCAATCGCCGCCGCCTCGGTAACACGCACAAATTCAAGCGCTAAATTTCGATCCATACGAGTACAAATGTTATTACTCTTTAATGTCTTCCAGATTCCACTCCTTAAAAAATCGTTCTAGAAACTGCTTAGTGAATGCCAAACGGGATTCGGCTATCTTTCTCGCGGTAGGTGTACTAATATAATTCAAAATCTGTAAAGGCTTTTCATAAAAATAATTAATACTCGTGCCTTCTTTACGACGCTTTTGATATACTTCCTTGGTGGCGCGAGGAAGCGGCGCGATGGCTGGATCATGCACCACTCTTCCTAAATAGCCACCGGCAGAAAAACCTCGCGCGATTCCAACAGCACCCAACACATCCAAAAAATTAGCGTCCTGTACGATTTTGCCTTCAAGCGTTAGCGGTTTCTCGGTATCACGTCCCTTGAAACGACACCACTGCGCGATCAGTACAATATTGTCACGTAATTCTCCCTCTATCTCCAGCACATCCATTATCCCCATCATCGTATAAAAACGCATCTGTTCGTCGCTCTTCTTTTTCAAATCGTGCTCCGCCGCGCAATGAAGCAAGGCGGCTATTTCAATGAGCTCTGTATCTCCCCCTTCTTGCGACTGCAGATACTTAGCCATTTGCCATACCCGGTAGGTATGAAACCAATCGTGTCCTGATTCTTCCTCCCTCAGACGTTTCTGCACGTACTGCGCGGTCTTTTCAATAAATTTAGTTGACATAGGTTATGGTTAAAGCTGGCTGTAGGTTAGCACAAAAAAATAAAATAGTAAAACAAAAAAACAGCCCTCAAATAGAGCTGTTTTAGCTGAGCCCCGGGTTATTTTCACCGTGGCCCAGGGGTACCACGGACGGTATAGGTCCTCCTATCTCTGGAGCTGCTGTTGCAGGAACTTCCAGATCTGCGGCTGGCCGTTGTACGGCCGCTTTCCATAGATCGCTTGAAGCAATACGATGATGCTCTGACGATCTGCCATACCGGATGATTTGAAGACCGCGTAGGTCTCGTCAATCGTAAAGCAGTCAAGGATTACCCGGCAGGCTTCCGGCCAAT
>DATDTU010000001.1:0-6616 GCA_035290705.1 Patescibacteria group bacterium | reverse complement strand
TGAGGAAATTTGTTTTCATGACAAGTTTGCCGAGGTTAGCGTCAGTCAGGCAGTCAACGTCAATTTCCGGACGAATAGCATTGAGAACTTCTGGCGTATAGAGGTGTTCGGGTAGAGGAAGTTGGACAATCAATCCGGAGAGATCCGAATTCTCTTGAAGAGTTTTAATTTTGGCAACAAGTTCTTCTTGTTTAATGTCACTTGGCAGGGTATGCAAGGTAAAGTCCATGCCGATTTTTTTGGCCGCCTCGCCTTTTTTGCGCACGTACGTAGCAGACGCTTGGTCGTCACCAACTAAAATAACCTCCAATTTTGGGGTTACTCCTTTTGCTTTTAGTAATTGTACGCGCTCGGCGGTTTTATCTTGAATTTTTTGCGCGATGGCCTTGCCGTCGATAAGGGTGCCCATGTTCGAGAATTAGTGCTTAGCTGAACTATTTCATTTTAGCACATCGTTTTTGTATGGTAAAGGAGGGATTTTTGGTAGTGGAACATGGCAAATTAATTGACAGCTTTTCCCTTTGTTGTTACCATTTTATTGGTCAATATTGGAGGCAACAACCATGGGACCTCAGGAGGTAGTGCTGCGCGCATACCACGATTTGTTTCAGCGGGAGTTGCTCCTTGCGGAGGAACAGAAGCTCCTTCGCCTGGATGCTTTCTTCGCGACGATGCCGACCGAACTGGTTCGCTTCGTGGAGATCAAATTCCTCGCGGCTATCGGCACCTTCTTTCGCCTGCGCAATGACCGGGAGGTGGAAGCTCAGGAGCTTGCCTTCACCACCGAGGTGTCCGACATCCTCTACCAGATGAGGGATAGGGACGTCGAGAGTAGGGTGGCGGCGGTGGTGGAGAGGCTTAGTCTGAACGAGCTCCACATCTACATGGTGCTCGCTCTCTATGTGAAGCACCTGGGGCTCTGTCACGCGCCCCCAATCCTGCGATGGCACGAGCACGAGCGTCAGACGCTTGTCTGGGACCAGGAGGCGCATCGTCTCCTGCTTGGAGGCGCGAGCTCCGTTCGTCCCACCTGAGCCTACGATTTTTGGTCACCCCCGGTCCGTCGCTAGTACGAGGACGGCCGGGCGCGATTTGGGGAGACTCGTACTCAAATCAAAAATCCCGATCATCATTCGGGATTTTTGATTATAATTTTAAGAAGAGTTTTATTGTTCCGAGACTAGGATTCGAACCTAGATAACGAGATTCAGAGTCTCGTGTCCTACCATTAGACGATCTCGGAGTTTATTTTATTTTTTTAGAATAAATATACTATAGAGGTTTGCTCTATAGTATACATGGATTAGTCGGTTTTTTCGATACCCTTACTCATTAACCGGCGCGCCGTCTGGAATAGTCGCTAGTACTCCCGGGTTTACTTTTTGTACCGCTTTCCAATTCCAGCGATATTTTTGGAACAATCCCGTATGAGCAATGGGTCGCTTCATGCCGTTTTCAATGAGGTACACCCCGTTCGTGCCAATTTCCCGGGCGAAAATTTTTGGAGCGGTAAAGATAACTGGGGGATAGTAATCGGGTTCGGCGGGAGTGTCGTTAAAGTCATGCAGGGTGTTCATGATTGTATCATAACTATAGCGATAGTCAAGTCCGCGCGTGCCACTGGTTCCTGGATCGTGAGTAATAAACTCTTGGGTGGTATCGTCAAAACCTTTCAGCACAATCATGTGGTAACCGCGGGAACTGATACTGTACTTTATGTAACGATTATTTAAGCCGCGACCATCGTGGAGCGTGATGACAGGGCGGCCGGCGCGGAGTTCTTGTTTAATGTCTTCGAGGGTGGGGCTGTAGGTAACGGTGGCTTTGAACGATGAATACTCATTGATAATGCGAGCGGTTTGCGCGGCATTGGTATCGTGGTTGAAACCAAAGACCCCATCTTCCCAACGGAATAACGGTAACATAGAATTTTTTGCTTCAGCGCGGGGGATGGCGCGGGAGCGGTTTCCTAGGTAGTATTGTTCTACCATGGTGATACTCGCTTCTTCGCAGGCAACGCTCCAGGGAGCGACCGATCTGCCATCGGGGATTTGGCTGGTGTAGGGAAGGGGTAAACTGACTTTTGAAGTGAGTAGCTCAGAGTCGTCCGTAGAAGAACCGGTTTCTTTATCGATTGAGAAAGGTAGAGGTTGTGGAGAAGTAAGGGTAGCGGTAGTGGCAAGCGCGGCAACAAGGAGGGCGGCAAAACCCGTTAAGAGAAGATTTTTGTTTAACATACACAAGAAGGTTAAGCGCAAGACTGCTTTGCTATATACGACGCAGAATTGAGCTCTGCCTTACTTGTGCTAGTTAACTACTTCACCGCCAAAGGCAACCGCGAGGCTGCCGAGATCTTGGTCGGAAACAGTTTTTTTGGAGGAACGGGAGGGACCGGTTTCACAAACCACTTTTATTTTTTCTGAAAATAATTCCGCGAGAGCACCTTCAATCGCTTGGCGATTTTTTGGTTCTTCTAATTTTTCTTTGTGGAGAGAGTAGGGAAGCGAAAGGTGTAAACCATCGTGGTTAATTTGTTTTAACGCACACATGTTGAGAATAAAAGTGAGCGAGGGATTGGAAGTTCCAATTTTTTCTACTACTTTATTCCAAGAGTTCTGTATTTGTTCGAGCGTCGTAGCGGGAGCGGGGTGAAGAACGTGGGCTACCACCTGTTTGATGGAATTGCTAAAGTGATGGGTTTGGGGAGGGGTTTCTTTTTGTTGCGGCGACTGCCCGACTGGTATTTCTTTTTCAATGGCACTAGCGCTAGTAGTATTCTCGAGGTTGGACGTATATTCTATTACCAGTAATTCTAGAGGAAGTTGGGGGAGGGGGGAGGTTTTGATTTGTAAGCGTTTTTGGAGCAGCGCTTCCATTAGTTTGGTTAAGGCGCCACTTTTGGTAGCAGCAGCAATTTTTTTGATTCGTTTAGCCGCGTCTTCGTTATATTCTACGCTCACCAGTTTGTTGTCACCCGTAACTTGCAGAATAAGAATTATCCGTACCAATTCAATGAGCTCATAAGTGAACTGGTCGATGTGGACGCCTTCTTCTACCAAGGTTTGTAGTAGTTGGAGGGCGGTGCTTGGTTCGTTATGTACGATTGCCTCAAGAAATTCAAGTGTGGTACCAATGGGTGAAGTTGGCAAAACAAGAAGTGCATCTTCGGCGGAGATCTTCTTTAGGTTAAGTGAAAGCAGTTGGCCCAAGAGACTTTCCGCGTCGCGCAAACCGCCATCGCTTTTGTTGATGATGCGATCAAGCACATCGGAATCAACTTTGACTCCCTCTTCCTTACAGATTTTTTCCAATCGTTTGCGCATGGGTTCGTAGGCAACTTTTTTAAAGGTGAAACGTTGGCAGCGGGAGATGATGGTGGCGGGGAGTTTGTGGAGTTCGGTAGTCGCGAGGATAAAGATAACATGAGCTGGTGGTTCCTCGAGGGTTTTGAGGAGCGCGTTGAAGGCGCTGGTCGAGAGCATGTGCACTTCGTCGATGATGAAGACTTTGAATTTCGCCGAGGTCGGTTTGAAGCGGGCGCTTTCGATGATGTTTTCTCGGACGTTGTCGACACCAGTTTGGGAGGCGGCGTCGACTTCGATTACGTCAATATATCGTCCTTGACTGATCTCAGCGCAGGCGGTGCAGGTATCACAAGGCTCAAATTCGCCTTCTTTTCGTTTTTGGCAGTTGACGGCTTTGGCTAGGAGACGGGCGATGGTGGTTTTGCCGACGCCGCGAGGACCAGAAAACAAGTACGCGTGGGCGACTTTGCCAAGAGCGATTTCGTTGGTGAGGGTTTTGACGATGTGAGACTGATCAGTAATGTCGGAGAAGGTTTGGGGGCGGTATTTGCGGTAGAGGGTAGGCATAGAGTTAAATCCGTAGTTGGGACGGTTGACAATGATTTAAAAAATCGTTATACAGTATCGTTATAACCAGGAGGTGGTGCAATGTCCAGCATGCGTTCTCTCGAAGAGGTGAGGGGTCAGTACGGAATCTTCTCGGGTTCCGAGATCAAACAGGGGGAAAAGGGCCCCCGTTACATGGCAGTCGTGGCTTCACACTGGATCGATGGGCCTGTCCAGATCATGTTCGCGGTCGAGAATACCCCCGATGCGATCTACACCCTCTGCGGGCTCGCTCACAAGGCGCATCGCAGCCTCAATGAAGACCGGCAGATTTTCATGATGGTCGGGAGTTTGGGTTTTACCAACGGGGAAACTCCTGTCTCTTGGCTTTACAAAGGCCAGCGAGGCCTGATGTATGCGGAGCTGCCAAAGGAGGCGACTAGCTCCGTCCTGGTGGGGATGCTCGTCTTCAGGTCCAGCAAAGAAGACGGCATGCACGCGGAGAGCAAGAACAGGGAGGACTACATCTAAGCTGGGTAACAAGCCCGCCGAAATCGTCGCCGCAACAAGCGGTGGATGGTCTCGGCGGGCGTCTCGAAGTACCTAATGCAGGGTATTTTTTTGTTTGTGAAAGTGCGTCATACCCCTCTCTGTGTCTCTCACCTAATGTAGGGGAGAGAGTGAGTAGCCAACGGCCAACGGTTCCCTCCCCCTACATTAGGAGGAGGACGGCCGTTCAGGCTCTGACCATTCGGCCGCGAGCTCATGGCCGAGTGGGGAGCCCTCCGTTCGACGGCTTGAGGCCGCTCACGGCTCGAAAGCAGGCTCTCGAACGAGAGGAGGGGGTATTCAACGAGCATTGCTTTACCTCAAAGCAAGGGGATTGCCACGTCGTCAGCCGATGCGAATCGGCTTCCTCTTCACAATGACACATTAAAGGGAGGCTTCACTCAAATCCAATTCACTCGCCTTAGCCGCCACCCCCAACTGCGCCCGCTCCATAATCTCCGCGTCCACAATCTCTCTCGGTCGTCCGTATTTGAGTCGCGAGAGTTCTTTGATGGCGGCGGCGAGTTCTTTGTTGCCCGGGCGCGGGGGATAGGTCATCATATTAAACGGCTTCGCGGCGGTGTTGTCAATGAGGAGTTTGGTGTAGGCGGTGTATTGTTCCACATTCACCAAGTCGTAGGCGGAAAACACGGGGGCGTATTCTTTGGCGAGCACTTCAGCGTCTTCGATGCCGATGCGGAAACTCACAAGGGTTCCGGCGTTACCAAGTACGGCGTCGCGCACGGTGGTTTTGCCTTTGTTGTCTTCGAGCTGTTTCATGTATTGGTGGGCGATAATAAGTTCGAGGCGGTATTTGCGCGCTTCGGAGAGTATCGTCGCGATGGAGTCGGTGATGAAGTTTTGGAACTCGTCGATGTAGAGGAAAAAGTCACTACGTTCTTCTTCGGGGAGCGCGGCACGTTCGAGGGCGGCCATCTGGAGCTTTGATACCACAATCATGCCAAGGAGGTTCGCGTTGATTTCGCCGACTAAACCTTTGGATAAGTTCACGAGCAGGATTTTTTTCTTGTCCATAACCTCGCGGAAATTGAAACCGGAGTGGCTTTGGCCGATGATGTTCCTAACCATGGCGTTTTCGGTGAAGCGGCCGACTTTGGAGATGAGGTAGCCAAGCATTTCGGATTTGTGGAAGTCAGAGGTTTTGGCCATTTCTTTGTCCCAGTAGGCGAGGACTACCGGATCTTTTAATTTTTTCTTCCATTTGGCCACAAAGGCGTCGTCGGTAAACATGCGCGGGATTTCGGCGATGGAGCCGGGGTTTTCCATGTCAGCCATGAGGGTGAGCATCACATTGCGCATGTTGTGTTCAAACATGGGGCCGATCATGCTCGGGTCGGTGACGAGTTTGTAGAAGATAGAGATCATTTCTTGGGTCACGAAATCTTTCTGCTCTTCAGTCTTTGCCTCAAGCATGTTCAGCCCGATGGGGCGGTCGATATCAGCAGGGCTAAAACAGATCACATCATCGACGCGTTCTTTGGGGATATGTTGCAAAACATATTCAACGAAATCACCGTGTGGGTCGATAACACAAACGCCTTCGCCGTTTTGAATGTCTTGCACCGCCAAATTTTGAATGAAGACAGATTTACCACTACCGGATTTACCGATGGTGTAGAGGTGGCGGCGGCGATCGGCGCGTTTCATGCGGACGACAATTTCTTCGCCGCGGTAGACCGAACGGCCTAAAATAATACCTTCGGTCGGCATGTTGGTTGGTGGTGGAGCTTTGCGGGCGCCGAGCCAGTTGATGTGGGGCGTCTCTGTCGAGGGAAGAGGCAGGTGCCAGAAGCTCGCCATTTCTTCGGTGCTCGCTACCAGGTGGTGATGTTCGTCGAATGATCGGTAGATGGATTCGCTGATGAGTTTTCCGGCTTTTTTGGGAACGGCGGCGCCAAAGGAATTGCCGTAGCGGTAGATGTTGTATTGGCTAAACGAATTGAGAATATTTTCGAGGTTCATCTGAGCTTTTTCTTTGGAAAGCGCGGAACTCACCACCCGCATGGTGATTTCCAGTCCGCCGTGGCTCAGTTTTTCTTCCATGCTTTTTACCATTTCTTCTTCCATTTGGGTAAGGCGGTACTGTTCTTGGTTTTGCATTTTGGCGGGGTCGTGTTTTTTGCCGGTGGAAAAGAATTTTTGCAGTTTATGGAGCGCGCCGGTGAGCCCCCCGCTATTCATCACATATTCAAACT